>NZ_JAXIVU010000007.1:0-132445 GCF_034259425.1 Denitrificimonas halotolerans | reverse complement strand
TGGTAATGCCAGGTGATAACGTTAAACTTGACGTTACCCTGATTGCGCCAATCGCTATGGAAGATGGTTTACGCTTCGCGATTCGTGAAGGTGGCCGTACCGTAGGTGCTGGTGTTGTTTCAAAAATCATCGCTTAAGTGATGTAAATTGAAGAACCCTCGCTTGCGAGGGTTTTTCTTTATAGTTGACATATTATCTAGACACCATTAGAATTGCGCCTCCTTTTATCGGGCGAGGTTCGCCTGGTGGGGAAGGTAACTAAGAGTCTGAGGTCAGAATGCAAAATCAACAAATCCGTATCCGGTTGAAGGCTTTTGACCATCGCCTGATCGATCAATCAACCCAGGAAATCGTGGAAACCGCGAAACGTACTGGTGCTCAGGTGCGTGGTCCTATTCCACTGCCGACCCGTAAAGAGCGTTTTACCGTTCTGGTTTCTCCGCACGTTAATAAAGACGCGCGTGACCAGTACGAGATTCGCACTCATAAGCGCGTGCTGGATATTGTTCAGCCGACTGATAAAACAGTTGATGCGTTAATGAAGCTTGATCTTGCGGCTGGCGTGGAAGTGCAGATCAGCCTCGGCTAAAACCAGGTGGTTTTAGTCGTGTAACGCTCTGCAATGGGCGGCCATAGCGGGTGAAAGCCCCGTACACTCATGAGGTTTTAGACATGACTATAGGTGTAGTCGGTCGTAAATGCGGGATGACCCGTATTTTCACCGAAGAAGGTGTCTCAATTCCGGTGACTGTTATTGAAGTCGAGCCGAATCGAGTCACTCAAGTAAAAAATGAAGAAAGCGATGGTTATCGTGCTGTGCAGGTGACTGTGGGTGAGCGTCGTGCTTCCCGTGTGACTAAAGCACAAGCAGGCCATTTTGCTAAGGCTGGCGTTGCTGCTGGTCGTACAGTATTAGAGTTTCGTCTTGAAGACGGCGAGTATCAGGCAGGTGATGAAGTCTCTGTAGACTTGTTCTCTGCTGGTCAGCTTGTTGACGTGACAGGCCAGTCTAAAGGTAAAGGCTTTGCCGGTACCATTAAGCGCTGGAACTTCGCAGGTCAAGATGCAACTCACGGTAACTCTGTATCTCACCGTGCTCCGGGTTCGATTGGTCAATGTCAAACCCCAGGTCGCGTCTACAAGGGCAAAAAAATGTCCGGTCATATGGGCGCAGAGCGCAAGACCGTGCAGTCCTTGGAAGTCGTGCGTGTCGATGCTGAGCGCAATTTGCTGTTGGTAAAAGGTGCTATTCCTGGTGCTACCGGCGGTAATGTCATTGTGCGTGCAGCGGCGAAGGCTCGCGGTTAAGAGGGGAATGCCGAAATGCAAATTAATGTAAATGGCTCACAGGCAATTGATGTTTGCGAGCGCACCTTTGGCGAAGAGTACAATGAGACTCTGATTCACCAAGCTGTTGTTGCTTACATGGCTGGTGGTCGTCAAGGTACTAAAAAGCAAAAGACACGTTCAGAAGTTTCTGGCGGTGGTAGAAAGCCTTGGCGCCAAAAAGGTACTGGCCGTGCACGTGCTGGTACTATTCGTAGCCCAATCTGGCGTTCAGGTGGTGTAACATTTGCTGCTCGCCCGCAGGATCACTCACAAAAGCTGAATAAGAAGATGTATCGCGCTGCGATGCGTTCTATTCTGTCTGAGTTGGTTCGTCAGGATCGCTTAGTAGTAGTTGAAGATTTTTCTGTTGATGCACCTAAGACTAAAGCTTTGGTTGGTAAGTTAGATACTTTGGGTCTTCAGGACGTTTTGATCGTTTCCGAGAATGTTGAGCAGAATCTGTATCTTGCTGCTCGCAACTTGCCACATGTTGATGTGCGTGATGCTCAAGCTTCTGATCCTGTAAGTCTGATTGCTTACGATAAAGTCTTAATGACTGTGTCTGCAGTTAAGAAATTTGAGGAGATGCTGGGATGAACCAGGAACGCGTATTTAAAGTGCTACTTGGCCCGCACGTCTCCGAAAAGGCTACATTGCTGGCTGATGGTAAGAGCCAGTTCGTTTTTAAAGTTGCAATCGATGCAACTAAGCTGGAAGTCAAAAAGGCTGTTGAAAGCTTATTCGATGTGAAGGTAGCAAGTGTTAATACCCTTAAGTCAAAGGGTAAAACTAAGCGTACTGCACGTGGTTTAGGTCGTCGCAACGACTGGAAGAAGGCTTATATCGCTCTTCAGCCAGGCCAGGATATCGATTTCACCAGCAGTGCTGAGTAAGATAGGGGTGCATCATGGCAATTGTTAAATGCAAACCGACTTCTGCTGGCCGTCGTTTCGTCGTCCGCGTAGTCAACAAGGAGCTTCATAAAGGCGCTCCTTACGCACCACTGCTCGAGAAAAAGTCGAAGACTGGTGGTCGTAACAATAATGGTCGTATTACCACGCGTCATATCGGTGGTGGTCATAAGCAGCATTACCGCTTGGTGGATTTTCGTCGTAACAAAGACGGTATTCCAGCAACTGTAGAGCGTATCGAGTATGATCCTAACCGTACTGCGCACATTGCATTACTGAAGTATGCAGATGGTGAGCGTCGTTATATTTTGGCACCTAAAGGTGTGAGTGCTGGTGAGCAGCTGATGTCTGGTGCACATGCGCCGATTAAAGCAGGTAATAGCTTACCACTGCGTAACATTCCAGTAGGTTCTACAATTCACGGTGTTGAACTTAAGCCAGGTAAGGGTGCTCAAATTGCACGCTCAGCTGGTACTTCAGCGCAGCTTGTAGCTCGCGAAGGTGTGTACGTGACTCTGCGTCTCCGTTCCGGCGAAATGCGTAAAGTACTTGCAGAGTGCCGCGCAACATTGGGCGAAGTTTCGAATCATGAGCACTTCCTCCGCTCGTTAGGTAAAGCAGGTGCTACACGTTGGGCAGGTATTCGTCCTAGCGTTCGTGGTGCTTGTATGAACCCGATTGACCACCCACACGGTGGTGGTGAGGGTCGTACTTCTAGTGGTCGTCACCCGGTTACACCGTGGGGTAAACCAACTAAGGGTGCGAAAACTCGTTCGAACAAGCGTACCGAGAACATGATCGTTCATCGCCGCAAATAATTAGAGGGATACGCAAGTGTCACGTTCTCTTAAGAAAGGTCCTTTTATCGATCTTCACCTTCTAAAGAAGATCGAAGTGGCGGTGGAAAAGAATGATCGCAAGCCAGTGAAAACTTGGTCGCGTCGTTCAATGATTCTGCCGCAAATGGTGGGTTTAACCATTGCAGTTCATAACGGTCGTCAACATGTTCCAGTTCTAGTGAGCGAAGACATGGTTGGCCATAAACTCGGCGAATTCTCTGCTACTCGTACCTATCGTGGTCACGTAGCGGATAAGAAAGGCAGACGCTAAGGAGTCAGTAAGATGGAAGTAGCAGCTAAGTTATCAGGCGCTAACCTTTCCGCTCAGAAAGCTCGCTTGGTCGCAGACCAAATTCGCGGGATGAAAGTGGGCGAAGCGCTGAACTTATTGAACTTCAGCAGCAAAAAGGCTGCAGGAATCATGAAGAAAGTGTTGGAGTCTGCGATTGCTAACGCTGAACATAACGAAGGTGCTGATATCGATGATTTAGTCGTATCTACAGTTTTCGTTAACGAAGGTCGTTCGCTAAAGCGCATCATGCCTCGAGCCAAAGGCCGAGCTGATCGCATCGTCAAGCGGTCTTGCCATATCACTGTCAAGGTTGCCGACAAGTAACGGAGTTGATCAGATGGGTCAGAAAGTACATCCCATTGGCATACGCCTGGGAATAGTCAAAGAACACACGTCTGTTTGGTATGCAGACCGCAAAAACTATGCGGATTATCTGAATGCTGACTTAGAAGTGCGTGCGTATCTTTTAGACAAATTAAAAAACGCGTCCGTTAGTCGTGTCGACATTGCTCGCCCGGCTCAAACAGCACGTATCACTATCCACACCGCGCGTCCCGGTATTGTTATCGGTAAGAAAGGTGAGGATGTTGAAAAATTACGTCAGGACCTGACCAAGAAAATGGGTGTGCCTGTGCACATCAATATCGAAGAGATCCGTAAACCGGAGCTTGACGGTATGCTAGTAGCACAGAGCGTTGCTCAGCAGCTGGAGCGTCGTGTGATGTTCCGTCGCGCTATGAAGCGCGCGGTACAGAACGCAATGCGTCTTGGTGCCAAGGGCATCAAAATCCAAGTAAGTGGTCGTCTTGGTGGTGCTGAAATCGCACGTACCGAATGGTATCGCGAAGGTCGTGTGCCGTTGCACACACTGCGCGCTGATATCGATTACGCAAACTACGAAGCTCACACGACTTATGGTGTGATCGGTGTTAAGGTTTGGATCTTCAAGGGCGAGGTCATCGGTGGCCAGCGTGAAGAACTAAAACCAACCGCACCCGCGCCTCGTAGAAAAGCTGCACGTTAAGGAGTACGCAAAATGTTACAACCAAAGCGTACGAAGTTCCGCAAGACGATGACAGGCCACAACCGTGGTCTGGCACAGCGCGGTAGCAAAGTGAGCTTCGGCGAATACGGTCTTAAAGCTGTATCCCGTGGCCGCCTCACAGCACGCCAGATTGAGTCAGCACGTCGTGCTTTGACTCGTCACGTAAAACGTGGTGGTAAAATCTGGATTCGTGTGTTCCCAGACAAACCTATTACCAAAAAGCCTCTAGAAGTACGTATGGGTAAAGGTAAGGGTTCTGTTGAGTACTGGGTTTGCCAAATTCAACCTGGCAAAGTTCTGTACGAAATCGAGGGTGTTTCAGAAGAGTTGGCGCGTGAGGCTTTTGCCTTGGCAGCAGCTAAACTTCCTGTCGCTACATCCTTTGTTAAGCGGACGGTGATGTGATGAAAGCTACCGAACTTCGTGAAAAATCAGTAGAGCAGCTGAACGAGCAATTGCTTGACCTGCTCCGTGACCAGTTTAACTTGCGTATGCAAAAATCAACTGGCCAATTGACGCAGTCTCACCTGCTGTCGCAAGTGAAGCGTGATATTGCACGCGTAAAGACTGTGCTCAAGCAGCAGAAGGCAGGTAATTAATCATGGCTGAAGCTCAGAAAACTGTCCGTACGTTAACAGGTGTTGTTGTTAGCGATAAGATGGACAAAACAATCACCGTATTAATTGAGCGTCGCGTTAAGCACCCGATTTACGGTAAATATGTTAAGCGTTCGACTAAACTACACGCGCATGACGAAACTAACCAATGCCGTACTGGCGACAAGGTCACTATCAGTGAAACCCGTCCGCTGGCTAAGACTAAGTCTTGGGCACTGGTTGATGTCGTTGAGCGTGTGGAAGTGGTCTAAGGGCCTAGGGTCGGAGAAATTTTATGATTCAGACTCAATCTATGCTCGACGTCGCTGATAACAGTGGCGCACGTCGTGTAATGTGTATCAAGGTCCTTGGCGGTTCACACCGCCGCTATGCCGGTATCGGTGACATTATTAAAGTCACTGTTAAGGAAGCAATTCCGCGCGGTAAAGTGAAAAAAGGCCAAGTAATGACTGCTGTGGTTGTACGTACCCGTTTTGGTGTGCGTCGCCCAGATGGTTCAATCATTCGCTTCGATGGTAATGCTGCTGTTCTTCTGAACACCAAGCATGAGCCGATCGGAACTCGTATCTTCGGGCCAGTGACCCGCGAACTTCGTAACGATAAGTTTATGAAGATCGTGTCACTTGCGCCTGAAGTGCTTTAAGGAGTAGCCGTCATGCAAAAGATTCGTCGTAACGACGAGGTCATCGTCATTGCCGGCAAGGATAAAGGCAAGCGCGGTACCGTCCAGAGAGTTCTGGACGACAACCGCGTGGTTGTGAGCGGCATCAATATGATGAAGCGTCATACCAAGCCTAATCCGATGTCCGGAGTTCAGGGCGGTATCGTCGAGAAGGAAGCACCGCTAAATGCTTCTAACGTGGCTATTTTCAATGCTGAAACCAATAAAGCAGATCGCGTTGGTTTTAAAGTTGAGGATGGCAAGAAAATTCGTGTCTTCAAGTCAACTAATAAACCAGTTGAAGCTTGAGGCTGCTAGGTAGATCACCATGGCACGACTGAAAGAAATATATCGGAACGAAATCGTTCAAAAGCTGAAGGAAGAACTTCAGCTAGAGAACGTTATGGAAGTTCCGCGTGTAACGAAAATTACACTGAATATGGGTCTTGGCGAAGCTGTTACTGATAAAAAAGTGATTGAGCACGCTGTTGCAGACCTTGAAAAAATCACAGGCCAAAAGCCAGTGGTAACCTATGCGCGCAAATCTATTGCGGGTTTTAAAATCCGTGAAGACTGGCCGATTGGGGTTAAAGTTACTCTGCGTAACGAAATTATGTATGAGTTCTTGGATCGTTTGCTTTCGATTTCCTTGCCTCGTGTACGTGACTTCCGTGGTTTGAACGCCAAGTCATTTGATGGTCGCGGTAACTACAGCATGGGTGTTAAAGAGCAAATCATTTTCCCGGAAATTGATTACGATAAGATCGATGCGCTTCGCGGTTTGGACATCACTTTGACCACTACTGCGCGTAACGATGAAGAAGGCCGTGCTTTATTGCGTGCTTTCAACTTCCCTTTCCGTAACTGAGGTTTAGCACATGGCTAAGAAAGGCATGATCAACCGTGAGCTCAAAAGAGCGCGCACGGTAGCGAAGTACGCTGAAAAGCGTGCAGCGCTAAAAGCTATCATTGCCAATCCGACTTCTAGCG
Organism: Denitrificimonas halotolerans; assembly: GCF_034259425.1. Classification (NCBI taxonomy): domain Bacteria; kingdom Pseudomonadati; phylum Pseudomonadota; class Gammaproteobacteria; order Pseudomonadales; family Pseudomonadaceae; genus Denitrificimonas; species Denitrificimonas halotolerans. The sequence goes on along the minus strand of NZ_JAXIVU010000007.1, from coordinate 125,761 downwards.
ACGAAGAACGCTGGGAAGCTCAGGTTGCATTGCAGAAACAACCGCGTGATGCAAGTGCTGCACGTCAGCGTAATCGCTGCCGCATCACTGGTCGTCCACACGGTGTGTATCGCAAGTTCGGCTTAAGCCGTATCAAATTGCGTGAAGCTGCTATGCGTGGCGATGTACCAGGTTTGGTTAAGTCCAGCTGGTAATAAAATATTTGGCATTTAACTCTGTTATTTGCTTAAATTACGAATCAAGCCCCTCTGGGGCTTGATTCGTTTGTGCTTTATCAATTAGAATGTCCGGCTCGCAGAGTCTTTATGTCTAATTGTTTTGCGATAGCGGCCAGTTGGCCTTTTTAATTATGTATCAGGAGATACAAGCCCATGAGTATGCAGGACCCGTTGTCAGATATGCTGACTCGAATCCGTAATGCCCAGATGGCTGAAAAGTCTGTTGTAACTATGCCTTCTTCAACTTTGAAGAAAGCGGTAGCTAACGTTCTTAAGGACGAAGGTTACATTGCAGATTTTCAGATCAGTAGTGATGTTAAGCCGCTGTTGACCATCGAATTGAAATATTTCGAAGGCCGCCCGGTCATTGAAGAAATTAAACGTGTTAGTCGCCCTGGTTTGCGCCAGTATAATGCGGCTAATGATCTGCCAAAGGTTCGTGCAGGTTTAGGTGTTGCAATCGTATCCACCAATAAAGGTGTGATGAGCGATCGTGCTGCACGTGCTGCCGGTATCGGTGGCGAAGTTCTTTGTAGCGTATTCTAAGGGAGTTAAGCATGTCTCGCATTGCTAAGAATCCCGTCACGCTACCAGCCGGTGTTGAGTTCAAACTCGCTGGCCAAGAGCTTTCGGTGAAAGGCGCGAAAGGCGCTTTAGATTTAACAGTACACTCATCAGTTGAAGTGAGCCAAGAAGGTAGCGAAATCCGTTTTGCTGCGCGCAATGGTGATCAGCAGTCAAAAGCTATGGCCGGTACTACCCGTGCTTTAGTGAACAACATGGTGACTGGTGTGAGCCAGGGTTTTGAGCGTAAATTGCAACTTGTTGGTGTGGGCTATCGTGCTCAAGCTAAAGGTTCAGTTTTGTCTCTGGCGCTCGGTTTCTCACATCCTGTTGAGTACGAATTGCCTGAAGGCGTGACGGCTGAAACGCCAAGCGCTACCGATATCATTATTCGTGGTATCGATAAGCAAGTTCTGGGTCAGGTGGCTGCTGAGATTCGTCAGTACCGTCGTCCAGAGCCTTATAAAGGTAAAGGTGTGCGCTACGCTGAAGAAGTGGTGCGCCGCAAAGAAGCTAAGAAGAAGTAGGGCTAGCAAATGAACGACAAGAAAGTTTCAAGACTGCGTCGCTCTCGCAAAGCACGTTTGAAGATGAACGAGTTACAGATGACTCGTCTATGCGTGTTTCGCTCTTCGCAGCATATGTATGCCCAGGTCATTTCGGCCGACGGCAGCAAAGTATTAGTTTCGGCTTCTACTTTGGACCCACAACTGCGCGATGGAGCTACAGGTAACATCGAAGCAGCCAAAAAAGTAGGCCAGCTGGTCGCCGAGCGTGCGAAAGCCGCTGGAGTTGCCAAAGTGGCTTTTGACCGTTCTGGCTTCAAGTACCATGGTCGTGTGAAAGCACTGGCTGATGCTGCTCGTGAAGGCGGGCTGGAGTTTTAAGTTATGGCAAATCACGATCAAAAACGCGATAACCGCGGCGATAGCCGTGATGAGGGCTACATCGAGAAATTGGTGCAAGTCAACCGTGTTGCTAAAACCGTTAAAGGTGGTCGTATTTTCACCTTCACAGCACTGAGTGTTGTTGGTGATGGTAAAGGCCGCGTAGGCTTTGGCCGCGGTAAGTCACGCGAAGTTCCAGCGGCGATTCAAAAAGCTATGGAAGCAGCGCGCCGCAATATGATTCAAGTTGATTTAAATGGTGTAACTTTACAGTACCCAATTAAATCTGTGCATGGCGCTTCACGCGTATTCATGCAGCCTGCGTCAGAAGGTACTGGTGTAATTGCCGGTGGTGCAATGCGTGCGGTTCTAGAGGTTGCAGGTGTTCAGGACGTACTAGCTAAGTGCTACGGTTCTACTAACCCAGTTAACGTTGTATACGCAACGTTTAAAGGTTTGAAGGCTATGCAATCACCTGATTCAGTTGCTGCTAAGCGTGGCAAAAGTGTCGAGGAGATTCTGTAACCATGTCTCAAGCAACCGTTAAAGTGACTCTTGTTAAGAGCACGATCGGCCGTTTGGCTAATCATAAGGCTTGCGTACGTGGCTTAGGTCTACGTCGCATTGGTCACACCGTAGAAGTACTGGATACCCCAGAAAACCGCGGCATGATCAACACAGCTTATTACTTGTTAAAAGTGGAGGGCTAATCCATGCAACTGAACGATTTATGTTCTGCACCAGGTGCCCGTCGCAACAAGCTTCGTGTTGGCCGTGGTATTGGTAGTGGCTTAGGAAAAACAGCGGGTCGTGGTCACAAAGGTTTGACCTCGCGCTCTGGTGGTAAAGTTGCACCAGGTTTTGAGGGTGGTCAACAGCCGCTTTCAGTACGTCTGCCTAAGTTTGGTTTCACTTCACGTAAAGCTATGGATCGTGCAGAGGTTCGTACTTCTGAACTGGCCAAAGTAGATGGTGATGTGGTATCAGTGCAGTCTTTAAAAGATGCCAATATCATTGGTTTGCATGTAAAGCGCGTTAAAGTCATGTTGTCTGGTGACGTTACTCGCGCTGTTACTTTGCAGGGCATTAAGGTCACCAAGGGTGCCCGTAGTGCTATCGAAGCAGCTGGCGGAAAAATCGAGGAATAAATGGCTAAGCAAGGTTCTCTCTCTGCAATGGGTGGTGGCGGCGGTTTGTCGGAATTATGGGCACGCTTACGTTTCCTATTCATGGCAATCGTTGTCTATCGTATCGGTGCGCACATTCCTGTCCCAGGAATCAACCCTGATCGACTCGCAGACCTGTTTCGACAGAATGAGGGAACCATTCTCAGCCTGTTCAACATGTTCTCAGGTGGTGCGCTCGAGCGGATGAGTATCTTCGCGCTTGGTATCATGCCGTATATTTCGGCTTCGATTATCATGCAGTTGATGACCGCAGTGAGCCCTCATCTGGAACAGTTGAAAAAAGAAGGTGAATCTGGGCGTCGTAAGATAAGCCAGTACACCCGATATGGCACCTTATTATTGGCTTTTGTTCAAGCGATCGGTATGTCCGTCGGATTGGCGAGTCAAGGTGTAGCTTTTGCAACTGACTTTAACTTCTATTTCGTTGCTATCACTACTTTTGTAGCGGGTGCAATGTTCATGATGTGGTTGGGTGAGCAAATTACTGAGCGCGGTGTAGGTAACGGCATTTCAATGCTGATTTTTGCCGGTATCGTAGCGGGTTTACCTGCAGCAATTGGTCAGTCTTTCGAGTCTGCCCGTCAAGGTGATATCAATATTTTTGCCTTAATTGCTATTGGTATGCTTGCAGTTGCAATCATTGGGTTTGTGGTCTTTATTGAGCGTGGTCAGCGTCGTATTGCGGTGCATTATGCTAAGCGTCAACAAGGTCGCAAAGTTTTTGCTGCGCAAACGAGTCACCTCCCTCTTAAAGTGAATATGGCGGGTGTAATTCCTGCTATTTTCGCAAGCAGTATCTTGTTGTTCCCAGCGTCTCTTGGCCAGTGGTTTGGTCAATCAGAGAGCATGGCGTGGCTTGCAGATGTTTCGCAAGCGCTAGCACCAGGACAACCGTTAAATATTTTGTTGTTTAGTGCAGGGATTATTTTCTTCTGTTTTTTCTATACAGCATTAATGTTTAACCCTAAAGATGTTGCTGAAAACCTCAAGAAATCCGGTGCTTTTATTCCGGGTATCCGTCCGGGTGAGCAGTCAGCGCGCTACATTGATGGTGTGTTAACTCGCTTAACTTCGTTTGGTGCCTTGTACATGACGGCTGTATGTTTGCTACCTCAGTTCTTGGTGGTTGCTGCAAATGTGCCGTTTTATCTCGGCGGGACCTCGCTGCTGATTGTTGTTGTGGTTGTAATGGACTTCATGTCTCAAGTACAATCACACCTCGTTTCTAACCAGTACGATTCCCTGATGAAAAAATCCAACCTTAAGAACTATGGTGGTGGCAGTGGACTACTGCGCTAAAAGTTCTTTAGGCTAAAGGAGTTAGTGATGAAAGTTCGTGCATCGGTGAAAAAACTTTGCCGCAACTGCAAGATCGTACGTCGCGAAGGTGTTATTCGCGTGATCTGCAAGGCGGAACCACGTCACAAACAGCGCCAAGGCTGATTGTGTAGTGTCATGTACCGGGCAGCTAGTGCGCTGTTCGGTTGAATATAGTAATACAGCATTGGTTCTTGCTTTCTATCTTGGCTTCCTGAAAGTAAGTCGCTGTCAATTGGAGTTACACTGAATGGCCCGTATTGCAGGCGTTAACATTCCGGATAACAAACATACTGTTATCTCGCTGACCTATATCTATGGTATTGGTCGGACAACTGCGCAAAAGATTTGCGAAGCAACTGGTGTAAACCCAGCTGCGAAAATTAAAGATCTCTCTGATGAGCAGGTCGAGCAGTTGCGTGGCGAAGTCGCTAAACTTCATACAGAAGGTGATCTACGTCGCGAAATCAACATGAACATCAAGCGCTTGATGGATCTAGGTTGCTACCGTGGTTTACGCCATCGTCGTAGCTTGCCTCTCCGTGGTCAGCGTACCAAAACCAACGCGCGCACCCGTAAAGGCCCACGCAAGCCGATCCGTAAGTAATCGCATTGGTTCTAGATAGGAATTTGATTAATGGCTAAAGCAGCTGCTCGTCCTCGTAAAAAAGTTAGAAAGACGGTTGTAGATGGCATCGCCCATATACATGCATCTTTCAACAATACAATTGTTACAATCACAGACCGTCAAGGTAATGCTCTATCATGGGCAACCTCAGGTGGTTCTGGCTTCCGCGGTTCGCGTAAAAGCACACCATTTGCTGCGCAGGTTGCAGCAGAGCGTGCTGGTCAAGCGGCTCTGGAATATGGTTTGAAAAACCTAGAAGTAAACGTCAAGGGCCCTGGTCCTGGTCGTGAATCAGCAGTCCGTGCCTTAAATGGTTGCGGTTACAAAATCGCAAGCATCACCGACGTGACGCCCATCCCACATAATGGATGCCGTCCGCCGAAAAAGCGCCGCGTGTAAATTAGGAGACAGTAAGAAATGGCTCGTTACATTGGTCCGAAATGCAAGCTGTCCCGTCGTGAAGGCACAGATCTCTTTTTGAAGAGTGGTTCACGCGCGATTGAATCTAAATGCAATATTGAAACCGCACCTGGCCAGCATGGTCAGCGTCGCACTCGTTTATCCGAGTACGGTACTCAGCTACGTGAAAAGCAAAAAGTTCGTCGTATGTACGGTGTTCTTGAGCGTCAATTCGCTAGCTATTATAAAGAAGCAGCGCGCCGTAAAGGTGCAACTGGTGAAAACCTGCTGCAGCTTTTAGAGTCACGCTTGGATAACGTTGTTTATCGTATGGGCTTTGGCTCTACACGTGCAGAGTCACGTCAGTTGGTATCGCACAAGTCGATCACTATCAATGGCAAGACTGTAAACGTTCCTTCATATCAGGTTCAGCCTGGTGATGTTGTTGCGGTGCGTGAAAAGTCCAAAAACCAATTACGTATTTCCCAGGCTCTCGAACTGTGCACCCAACGTGGTCGCGTCGAGTGGGTTGATGTAGATGCAGAGAAAAAGTCAGGTGTGTTCAAAAACATTCCTGAGCGCAGTGATCTGTCAGCCGACATCAACGAAAGCCTGATTGTCGAGCTCTACTCCAAGTAAGGGCTAGAAAATAGGTGTATCCATGCAGATTTCGGTAAATGAGTTCCTGACCCCCCGTCAAATTAACGTTGACATGGTCAGTCCGACCCGTGCCAAAATCACGCTCGAACCTCTCGAGCGTGGTTTTGGACACACTTTGGGCAACGCGCTACGGCGTATATTGTTGTCTTCAATGCCTGGTTGTGCAGTTGTCGAAGTCGAAATCGACGGCGTATTGCATGAATACAGTGCTATTGAAGGGGTTCAAGAAGACGTCATTGAGATCCTTCTTAACCTTAAAGGCCTTGCAGTTGTTATGCATGGTCGTGACGAAGCCACGCTGACTCTCAGCAAAAAAGGGCCGGGCGTGGTGACTGCTGCCGATATTAAGCTGGATCATGATGTGGAAATCGTCAATGGCGACCACGTGATTGCTAATCTGGCTGATAAGGGCGAGTTAAATATGAAGCTACGTATTGCACGTGGCCGTGGTTACGAATCAGCTGATTCTCGCTTTAGCGATGAAGATGAAAGCCGTAGCATCGGTCGTTTGCAAATCGACGCCTTATTTAGTCCTGTCCGTCGTGTAGCTTACGTGGTGGAAAACGCCCGTGTTGAGCAGCGTACTAACTTGGATAAATTGATCATCGATCTTGAAACCAATGGTACTCTTGATCCAGAAGAAGCGATTCGTCGTAGTGCAACAATTCTGCAACATCAGCTTGCAGCTTTCGTTGATCTTCAAGGTGAAGCAGAAGTCGTTGAAGAAGAAGAGGAAGATGAGATTGATCCAATCTTATTGCGTCCTGTTGATGATCTTGAGTTGACCGTGCGTTCGGCTAACTGTCTCAAGGCAGAAAGCATTTACTATATTGGTGATCTGATTCAGCGCACCGAAGTAGAATTGCTGAAAACACCGAACTTGGGTAAAAAGTCCCTGACTGAAATCAAGGACGTTTTAGCCTCGCGTGGTTTGTCCCTCGGTATGCGCCTCGATAACTGGCCGCCGGCAAGTTTGAAGAAAGACGATAAGGCTACGGCCTGATCGCCATTATCACTGAACCTGAGAGTTTGGTAAGGAATTGAATCATGCGTCATCGTAAAAGTGGCCGTCACCTAAGCCGTACCAGCGCCCACCGCAAGGCTATGTTTCAAAACATGGCAGTGTCGCTGTTCGAGCATGAACTGATTAAGACTACATTGCCTAAAGCTAAAGAACTGCGCCGCGTTGCTGAGCCGTTAATTACTTTAGCTAAAGAAGATAGCGTTGCTAACCGTCGTTTAGCATTTGACCGCACTCGCTCGAAAGAAGCGGTTGGTAAATTGTTTAACGATTTAGGTAAGCGTTATGCAACTCGTCAGGGCGGATACCTGCGCATTCTAAAATGCGGATACCGTGCTGGCGATAACGCACCTATGGCTTATGTTGAACTGGTTGACCGTCCGGTTGCTGGTGAAGTAGAAGCCGCAGAGTAAGTTGTAGTACAGTTCAAAAAAACCGAGCCCAGTGCTCGGTTTTTTTGTTTGTGAGCAATGATAGTAAATGTATATGAGCTTAGTGGGCTTAATTGATTAGTCAGTTTTTCTTTGTTCGGTTAATCTGTCACTGTGAGTCCCTACTTGATAGCACAGGAAATAATTATGACCGATAAGCCAAAATTAACTTCCGTTTCCGGATGTCCGATCGCCAACAACCAAGACAGCCTAACCGCAGGCCCGCGCGGGCCGATGTTGTTACAGGATGTGTGGTTCTTAGAGAAACTGGCCCACTTTGATCGTGAAGTGATTCCTGAACGGCGGATGCACGCGAAAGGCTCAGGGGCCTTTGGTAGCTTTACCGTGACCCACGACATTACTCAGTACACCAAAGCCGCGCTATTTAGCGAAGTGGGCAAGCAAACCGATATGTTTGTACGTTTCTCCACGGTGGCCGGTGAGCGCGGTGCCGCTGATGCTGAGCGCGATATTCGCGGCTTTGCCATGCGTTTTTACACCGAGCAAGGCAACTGGGATTTAGTAGGCAACAACACCCCAGTGTTCTTCTTCCGTGATCCTTTAAAATTCCCCGATCTGAACCACGCGGTTAAGCGTGATCCGCGCACCAATATGCGCAGCCCAACCAATAACTGGGATTTCTGGACCGGACTCCCTGAAGCGTTGCACCAAGTAACGATCTTGATGAGTGATCGCGGTATCCCCGCATCCTATCGCCATATGCACGGCTTTGGCTCGCACACCTTTAGCTTTATTAATGCTGATAATGAGCGTTACTGGGTGAAGTTCCACTTTAAAACCCAGCAGGGCATTAAGAACCTCACCGACCAAGAAGCAGCAGAGTTGGTGGGCCGTGACCGTGAAAGCTCGCAGCGTGACTTATATGAAGCCATTGAGAAGGGTGACTTCCCGCGCTGGACCATGTACGTACAAATCATGCCAGAAACCGATGCGGCGAAAGTGCCTTATCATCCTTTTGATCTCACCAAAATTTGGCCAAAAGGCGATTATCCACTGATTGAAGTGGGTTACTTTGAACTCAATAAAAACCCAGAAAACTACTTTGCCGATGTTGAGCAAGCGGCCTTTAACCCAGCGCATATTGTGCCGGGTGTTGGCTTCTCGCCAGACCGCATGCTGCAAGGTCGTTTATTCTCCTATGGTGATGCCCAGCGTTACCGCTTAGGGGTTAACCATTATCAGATTCCGGTGAATACGCCTCGCTGCCCATTCCACACCTACCACCGTGACGGCGCCATGCGTGTTGATGGCAACCAAGGCAGTCGCTTGCATTACGAACCCAACAGTCAGGGTGAGTGGCAAGAACAGCCGGACTTCTCAGAGCCACCATTGGCCCTTGAAGGTGCTGCGGACCGTTTTGATTATTGGGAAGACGAGCCGGATTACTTCACCCAAGCCGGTGATTTATTCCGCCTAATGACCCCCGAACAGCAGCAAGTGCTGTTTGACAATACCGCGCGCAATATGACGGGTGTGCCCGATGCGATTAAGCAGAAGCACGCCTACCATTGTCAGCAGGCTGACCCTGCTTACGGTGAAGGGGTAGCTAAGGCGTTAGGCGTCGAGCTGCCAAAATAAGCGGTAAAAACATCTCGCAATGTGTCACAAAACAGGCCCCTTAATGGGGCCTGTTTTGTTGTGAGCATTTGTTGTATGGCTAGTGCGCAACAGTTGTTGAACTAAACGTTAGATTCAGTTGGGAGTCTAGGCAGCAAACAGCAGTAACGCAGATATGTCCAGCACAGCGCAGTTGTTTAGATTGTGCTGGAGACCTGAATTGTTAAAGCTCCCAAACGAGGTTAATGGCGGCATGTCGGCCAGGTTGACTGGCTCGCGCTAGGCCTGGGTCAGTACTGCTGAGTCCTTGCACGTTGTTCCAATGCCAATAGCGTTTGTCAGTTAAATTGAAGAGACCTGCGTTCACCGAGAAGTGCTCATCAATGTGCCACCAGCCATTTAAATCCAATGTGCCATAACCTGAAGTGGCGTATTGATTGTTGGTTTGTGTTTTATCGATACGCTGTTTGGCAGCCACTAAGGTCCAGCTTAAATCACCACCAAATTGTCCATTGGGCTGGCGATAAGCCAAACTGAATACCCCTTTAAGGGGATCGATGCTATTGAGGGCCTCGCCGCTGCTTTCATCTTTGCCCCGTGCGTAAGCAATATGCCCAAGGGTGCTCCAACCATCAGCAAAACCTAAGGCGTCTAAGAACAGCTCACCTTTAACCTCTGCCCCACGAATGTTCACGCGATCTTTGTTGATGTATTGAAACTCACCGAACGGGTAGCCGGGTTTACTTGAAGGCCGACTGACTTGCTCAATAAAGTCGTCATATTGATTGTAAAATAACGCCGCACTGAAGTTACCAACACTGTAGCGACCGCGCAGTCCTAGCTCGAAACTGTCACTGGTTTCAGCTTTTAGGTCGGTATTCGACAGGGTGCGATACATGCCGGGATTTTCGAACTCGCCAAAAATCTCCACGGCCTGCGGGGCGCGATATCCAGCGGCGTATTGGCCATACACGCTGTGCTGGTCATTCACTTGATAGGTAATACCTAATTTGGGTGAAACAGTGGAGTCGCGGTAATTACTGGGGTTGCTGTCTACGGCGTTACTGTTGAGGTAATTGCCCGTGACATGGGGTTCCATCTTGTAGTAGTCGTAGCGCAGCCCAGGTAGCAGTGTCCAGCGGCCCAGTTGAATTTGATCTTGAATAAAAAGGGCATATTCGCTGGTGGTTGGATCGGGAAAATCGCTGGTGGGCAATGCTGCTTTAACCATCCCTGAGCTGAGTAGGGTGTCACTGCCGGCACGTAAATTTGAGCTTTTAGTGCGCTTAATATCAATGCCATAGGTCAATTGGTGCTGACTGGAACCCAGCATAAAAGCTTTATTGAGCATGCTATTAAAGGCCCACAGTTTTTCTTGGTAATCTGAATCGCGCACGCGGCTTTGTGCTTGACCTGCAGCAAAGCGACTTTCGTAGGTCCGTTGACGGGTTTTACTGTCTTGATAGGTTAATTGGCTGTTAATTCGATCAGCAAACACACTGTCAAAGGTCAGTGTATGAGCCAGCGAGTAGCGCTCACGATCCACGCTGTCTTTAGCATTTTGACTGTGGGTGGTGGCACCAAAGCTGGATATGCCGTAATTACTCTTCACCTTGCTGTCGGTGTCGTCAGCAAACTTTTCATAGGTCAACTGCAAACGCTGCTGTTCGCTGAGATCCCAGCCCAGCTTAGTTAATAAATTATCGCGAGTGTAGTCCTGCGGGTTGGCTTTGGTACGTTGTGCGCCGTTGCCGCCGTGCTTGCCATGACTGGCACTGGCATGTCCTGTGCGTCGGCCGAGATGCAGCAGTGCATCCATATTGGTATAGCGGGCAGCCGCTGTACCACTGCGTAACCAGCTGTCATCAGCGCCGTCATAACCGGTTTTCAAGCGCAGATACACATCATCACCTGCCTCTAAATAATCGCCAGCATCTTTAGTGATAAAACTGACTGCTCCGCCAATGGCATCGCTGCCGTATAAGGAACTGGCGGGGCCGCGAATAATTTCCACTTGTTTAACCGTGTCCAAATCAACGTAATCACGCCGTGCATTTAAAAAACCGCCAAAAGCAAAACTGTCAGCCACATTGACGCCATCAACTTGGGTGAGCACCCGATTGCCGCCAATCCCACGAATGGTAAAGCCATCAAGTCCAAAGCGACTGTTACCACCGGACACCGAAACGCCCGGTTCGTAGCGGATCAAATCTTGGATATTTTTAATGTTTTGCTGATCAATTTGCCGCTCATCATGCACCGATACAGTGCTGGGTACGTCGCTGAGCTTCTGTTCGCTACGGGTGGTGGTAACAGTAATGGCATCAAAGCGCGTGGCAGGTTTTTCGGCGGCTATAGCTGCAGCATTGCCCATAAGTAAAGCAATGAGTACAGGTTTTAGTTTGGCCGGTGGATAGCTGGGCATAACAACTCCTCGTCGTATTTTTTAAGCAACTGAGTGAAATAGTTAATGTTTTTTAGTGCGTTGCTAAGAAGCCTGACGAACTCTAAATGAGGTTGACTATCAAATGCAAATGATTCTTAATAGCATCCATGTCGATGGATGGTTGATATATGTCAAGAGTGTTTTTTTACATAACGTTGTCGGTGGCAGTGCATGTTGTTGCTCTGCTGCCGTGGCGAGCAGGCGCGTCTTTTAGCGCGCCAGCGATGTCAGCAGAACAGCTTGAGCGGCGAGTTTTAGCAGCGCCTCAGCTGGTCACTAAGCCAGCAGCACGCGCTGTGCAGCCTGTAAAACCGTCCGTTGTGGAAAAAAAGATAACGTCAGAGGTGAAGCACGAACTGCAGGTAAAGCCACAAGCAAAGTCAGGCTCACTGCCAAAGCCAAAGCCAAAGCCAAAGCCGCCAGCAAAACCGGTGGTGCAACAGGCAGCGAGTAAAGCAGTGAAAAATGCCGTGGCTAAGACACAAGAACTTGAGGCGCGGCAGCCATCCTCTGCCGTAGCGCCAGAACAGTCACAGCGCAACGACGAGCAGCAGAGAACCAGCAAAATGTTTGCTACACAGCAGCCTAGTTCAGCAAAAGCTACAGAGCAGCCCGTGGGTCAAGAAGTGCTGAGCAAGCAACCGCGTTTTGCCAGCACACCGGCTGCACCAGTGTATCCAGCACAAGCCCGTCGTCGCCAACAGCAAGGCACCGTTTGGTTAGATGTGCGTCTGGATGCCCGTGGCCAGTTGCTTGAGTTGCAGTTGCTGCATTCTTCTGGTGTGAAAAGTTTGGATCAGGCGGCGCTAGCCGCGGTGAAGAAGTGGCAGTTTTTGCCAGAGCAACAAGGTGGGATTGGTGTACCCAGTCGGGTGCATATACCCATTGAATTTGCCTTTACGGCAACACGTTAAACACAAAGAAAAGGTGATGACATGAATACGATGGCAATGGGTCAAACAGCAGTAACTGGTTTAAATGAGTTTCAAGGGCACGACTTATACGTGGCCTTGCAAGTGTTGCGTAACGAGCAGCCACGGCTAAGGGCCCGTGATGCTGCAACGCAGTTGTCGGTATCCGAAGCAGAATTGTTGGCCTGTCGAGTGGGCGAAGATGCTTTGCGCCTGCGCACCAACTGGCCAGAGCTATTACCGGAGCTGTTAACCCTCGGTGAAGTCATGGTGCTGACCCGTAATGAACACTGCGTGCATGAGCGCCATGGTTATTATCGAGAAACCACCATTACTCCCAATGGCAAGATGGGCTTGGTGGTGTCGCCGGATATTGATCTGCGGTTGTTTTTAAGTGGTTGGCGCAGTGCCTATGCACTCAGTGAAGAGACAAAGCGCGGTATCCAGCGCAGTGTGCAGTTTTTTGATGGGCAGGGCAGCGCAGTGCATAAGGTTTTTTTAACAGATAACAGCGACCTTGCGGCGTGGCATGCATTGGTTGAACGTTTTGCTGCGGCTGAGCAAACATCTGCATTGACGGTTGAAGCTGCACCCCAAAAAACCGCCGAGCTACCTGATGAGCAAATTAACGTGGCTGTTTTGCGTGAACGTTGGGCAGCACTAAAAGATACCCATCACTTTTTCTCGCTACTGAAAAAAGTCCAGGCGACCCGCACCCAAGCTCTACGTTTGGCGGGTCGTAAGTGGGCTGAGCCGCTGTCAGTGGACAGCTTACCGCAGCTGTTTGAGCAGGCCAGTGCACAGCAACTGCCCATAATGGTGTTTGTTGGTAATGACCACTGCGTGCAAATCCACAGTGGCACAGTGACCAACCTGCGCTGGGTCGGTGACTGGTTTAACGTATTGGATCCGGAGTTCAGCCTGCATTTAAAAGCCCATGCCATCGCACAACTGTGGCGGGTTCGTAAACCCACCACGGATGGCGTGATCACCAGTTGGGAGGCCTACGATGCGCAAGGCGAGTTGATTGTGCAACTGTATGGTGTACGCAAACCCGGGATTCCCGAGTGTGCTAAATGGCGTGCGTTGGCTGAGAGCTTTTCTGCCTTGACGGCGACGGAGGCTTAAGATGCCAGCTTGGTTTATCAGTATGGGGCCGCTGGGTTGGCCCCTTGCGCTGTGTTCTTTGTTGGCGTTGGCACTGTTATTGGAACGCTTGAGTGTGTTTTTACAGCTGCAGCCCATCAGTGAAAAAACCTTGCACAGCAGTGCCGCAGTCTGCCGTGATTGCAGTATCCAGTCGTGCGGTAAACGCCCCAGTGGCTGGCGTTATGGTTTAGCGCTGCTTGAACGGCATGGCAGTTTACCGGCAGAGCAACGTGAAGAAGTTCTCGGGTGCTGGCTGCAAGAAGAACGCAACCGTCTCAATCGGCATTTGCGTGTTTTGCAAATGGTCGGCGTGTTGGCACCCATGCTGGGCTTGCTCGGCACAGTGCTGGGCATGGTCACCATGTTTGCAGGCATTGCTGAGCAAAACGGCCCTGTAACCCCAGCGCTGCTGGCCGATGGTTTATGGCAAGCCTTATACACCACCGTTTGGGGCATGTTGATTGCTATTCCAGCGTTGGCGGCAGGGCAGGGCTTTAGCTTTTGGGCTGAGCGCTACTTGGAACGGGTGCAAATGTTACTTAACCGTTGTCATTTAGCTTTTAACGGTTTGGACTTGAGTTTGGCTGAGACTGTGCAGAGCGCTCCAGTTATGCAATGGAGAGCATCATGATTCGTCTGCCGCAAGCGGGTGTGCCATCGGCAAGTTTATTGCCTGATTTAACCCCGCTGCTGGATGTCATCTTTATTGTTTTAGTGTTTTTCTTGCTGACCGCGCAGCAACCCTTATTGGAGCTGCCGCTGGACTTACCAAAAAGTGCTAGTGCGCCCAGTGCAGCAGAGCACACCGTTGAGCGGACGGTGATTATGTTGGATGAGCATGGCGCCTGGCGCTTTGCTGGACAGCCCCAAGCTGACTTCAACACATTACGCGCTGTGCTTGAGCAGCAGCCGCCGGACGCGGTGGATTTGGCGTTGCACCAACAAGCACCCTTAGAGCAGTTTTTACAACTTTTAGCAGTGCTGCAAACACTGGGCATTGATGACACCCAAATACTTATGGAGGCACAAGGTGAAAACGCGCATTAAGACTTTAATAATGTTGCTGGTGATGCACAGCAGTGCAGGGTCGGCTGTGGCTGCTGAGCCTGCCGTACAGCGGGTGATCAGTGCCGGTGGCTCGATTTCCGAATGGCTGGTGGCGGTGGGTGGCGAAGCGCACTTAGTGGGGGTGGACACCACCAGTTTACATCCAGCCCGTTTGCAGGATTTACCCAGCGTGGGCTATCAACGTCAGCTTGCGGCGGAGGGGGTTCTCACTTTACAGCCGCAGCTTCTAATTGGCAGTGCAGAGATGGGGCCGCCTCCGGTGCTGGAACAGCTGCGCGGGGCAGGGGTGCACATTGAAATAGTGCCAGTGGATGCCAATCTGCATGCTGTGCAGCAGACGGTGCGGCGTATCGGTCAGGTATTGCAGCGAGAGCAACAAGCCGAGCACCTGCTGGACGATTTTCAACAGGCGATGACCCTGCAACAGCAGAAATTAAAACAGCTGCAAAGTGCTGCGCCCCGAGTATTGCTGGTGTTTAGTGCGGGCCATGGTAACCCACTGACCGCTGGCGGCAACACAGTGGGCGACTGGTTAATCAAACAGGCTGGCGGCGAAAATCTAGCCCGCCACCAAGGTTTTAAAGCGTTGTCTGATGAGTCAGTATTGGCGCTTAACCCGCAGATTATTATTGTTGCCGACCGGCACAATAAAGGCCTTAAGGCTTTATCCGATGTGCTATCCAGTACACCTGCTATGCAGCATACCGACGCCTTTAAAAATCAGCGCATTATTGCCATTGACCCAACCATTTTGGTAGGCGGTTTAGGGCCACGTATGCCTGAGCAAGTTGCGCAGTTAATCGAAGTCTTTCACCCGCAGCTGCACACTGTGGCAGAACATACTGTGGCTAAAAAATAATTAAATTATTTGCCGTGAGTGCAGCAAATTTGGGCCGTGCAGCTTGCAGTCATTGCGCATCAGTTGCGCTTTAAGCAGTCTTGGCGTGGGTCGGGAACCCTGTGTGGATTGCCAAGGATAGCTGTGCATAGGCTGTGGTATGGCAAATTATAGGCAATAAAAATGATAGGTACTTATGTTGAAGTCCAACTCTAGACTCTTTGTCTTGCTCGGGATGTTGTTAGCGCTGGCGCTGGTTTTGTCGTTGGCATTAGGCCCAGTCAGCATTGCGCTGCAAAATATAGCCAATGTGCTGTGGCGCAGTCTGGGTTTTACTGTGGTCAGCACCCCAGCCTTAGAACAAGCACAATTGATTATCAGCCAAGTGAGACTACCACGGGCGCTGCTCGGGCTGTCGGTGGGCGCAGTTTTGGCTTTATCCGGTGTGGCCATGCAGGGCTTGTTTCGCAATCCGCTCGCTGACCCAGGCTTGATTGGGGTGTCCAGCGGTGCAGCCTTAGGTGCAGCAGTGGCCATTGTCGGCGGCGCTTTATTGGGTGGTATTGATGAGGCGTGGAGTCCTTATATTTTATCCCTATGCGCCTTTGCCGGCGGTTTAGTGATTACTGCTTTAGTGTACCGTTTAGGGCGGCGTGATGGGCAAACCCATGTGGCCACTATGCTGCTCGCCGGTATTGCTTTGGCCGCTTTGGCCGGAGCTGCGATTGGTTTATTTACCTATCTAGCCGATGACGCCACTTTGCGTACCTTAACCTTTTGGAACTTGGGCAGTTTAAACGGTGCCAGCTATGCACGGCTGTGGCCGTTATTATTAATCACTATGGCGGTGGCGCTGTGGTTGCCACGGCGTGCTAAAGCATTAAATGCGTTGCTGTTAGGCGAGTCAGAAGCACGGCATTTAGGTTTTGCGGTGGAAAAGCTGAAGCGTGAGCTAGTGTTTTGCACAGCACTGGGGGTAGGCGCCGCAGTGGCTGCGGCGGGCATGATTGGTTTTATTGGCTTGGTGGTGCCGCATGTGCTGCGCTTAGCGGTTGGCCCGGATCATCGTGTGTTGTTACCTGCTGCGGCGTTAGTGGGTGCCAGTTTATTGTTATTTGCCGACTTAGCAGCGCGCTTGACCCTTGCCCCTGCTGAGTTGCCCATCGGGATTGTTACGGCATTAATTGGTGCACCTTTTTTCTTATATTTACTGCTTAAGAGCCGTTTTTGATGGGCATATGTCTTAACTGCTAATGCCCATAGGCAACTGTTTAATGAGCACCGAGAGTACTGTTGGAGAATCAATTTTGATATTACAAACACGTCAGTTAGCAGTGCAGCGGGGCGCTTGCACTGTGTTAAGCAACGTTAATTTGGAGCTGCAAGCAGGACAGGTAACTGGCGTGTTAGGCGCTAATGGTGCCGGTAAAAGTACCTTGTTATCGGCCTTGTGCGGTGAGTTACCGGTGGCGGCGGGGGAGGTGTTATTGCATGGACGGCCATTGGCTGATTGGCCCGACCTAGAGCGGGCCCAGTACTTAGCAGTGTTGCCACAGCATTCGACTCTTAATTTTGGCTTTCATGTTGAAGAAGTAGTTGGCATGGGCCGCTTGCCGTATTCCACTGGGCGGCAGGTGGATGCGCAAATTGTCCAGGCTGCACTGATAGCTGCCGACAGCGAACACTTGCTAGGCCGTAGCTATTTACAGCTGTCCGGTGGTGAACGTCAGCGGGTACACTTGGCTCGGGTGCTCGCGCAATTATGGCCCGGTGGTGCAGGGCAAGTGTTGTTGCTGGATGAACCCACCTCGATGCTCGACCCCTTGCACCAGCACAGTATTTTACAAGCGGTACGTGCTTTCGCTGACCAAGGTGGCGCTGTGCTGGTGATTGTGCATGACCTTAATCTAGCGGCGCGCTACTGTGACGACTTAATGTTATTAAATAAGGGCCTTGTGTTTTCTTCAGGTTCACCGGAACAGGTTTTGCGTTCTGAAGTATTACAGCAGGTGTTTGGTTTAGAAGTCTTAGTACAAAAGCATCCGGAGCGTAATCATCCGTTGATCATAGCAAGGTAGCACAGAGATTCAGGGTGTTAGCTCAGGACGTTTATTTTCATAGAGTGCAAGGTGAATGAGTAGGGGTGTTGGATGCGTTGGTTAGTCTATATAACGATTGGATTGCTGAGTGCCTGTCAGGGCATACCTGAGCAACAGGTGGGTGTTGGGGCAATTGATGACGTTGCTGAGCATGCTTTACCTCAGTGGCAGAGTCCAAGAGAGCGGGACCACGCAAGGCTTGGTCAGATCCTTGATACGCGCACTGGCGGGCAATTAACACCAGCCGCGTTAGTCTCCGAATTAGCCAAGGCACCCTTAGTTTTGCTGGGTGAAAAACACGACAACCCTGACCACCACGCCTTACAGTTATGGTTGTTAGAGGCTTTGGCAGCGCGCCGTACTCAAGGTAGCGTGGTGTTAGAGATGCTTACACTGGATCAGCAAGAGGCCGTGACGCAAACCCAAAAGCAAACACAAGCAGGGGCGCTACCCAGTGATTTATCCGCTGCGCTGAACTGGCATAAAGGCTGGGACTGGCAGCAGTATGGTGACTTAGTCAGCCACCTTATCCAGCAACCGTATCCGTTATTAGCCAGTAATTTAAACCGTGCAGAGTTAATGGAAATTTACCGCAATCCGCCAGTGCTTAAAGGCACAGCATCAACCGCACCTCAGGTCACCCAAGACTTGTCTAAGCAGATTCGTGAAGCCCATTGCAATAAATTACCTGAAGCACAATTGCCAGCCATGTTAGCAGTACAGCAGCAGCGGGATCGCAGCATGGCCAAGGTGTTGCTAGCTGCGCCACAGCCTAGCCTGCTCATAGCAGGCGCCTATCACGTGCGTTATGATTTGGGCGTACCCTTGCATATTAGCGACTTGCACAGTGATCTTGCCGATCAGCAGCGGGTATTGATTTTTGCCGAAGCGGATGAGGATATAAAGCCAGATAGTGCAGATTTTATTTGGTATACGCCGGCGGTGGTAGAACAGGACTATTGCGCGGATTTATAGCAGTGGCCGCAAAACAGTTGTGTTTATTTTATTCGATTACTCTACGGCCCGCTATAATATCAGCTTAGGGTAGGCGGGCCTGAGTAATCAGTGCCGTAAGCTGCTTACGGCACTTAAGTATGGGCTGTAGTGGCTTGGGCGCAGCATAGAAAAAATAACTGACGAATTTTCGCTTTAATCAGCGAAGGTTCTGGACTGCTCAATTCTTGCATGTCTAAAGCACCTTGTTCACGCAGTTGCTCTAACTCCTCTCCTTCGACCTTCAAGCAAACGTGTCCTGTCAGGCGGTTAATAATGCGCAGGTAGGGTTGTGGGCGATCGAGCCAAGCATCAATAAAGTAGGTCATGGTGGTTTCCTCTAGGTATGAAATAACTGCCAAATAAGAATAGTTATCATTTGATAGTATTGCAAACATTTATTTGCGACCTGTGAACTAAGCGGCATTTTGTCGCTCGAACGTGGGGTGTTTTCAGCCTAAGTGATTGATTTTATACGGTGTGGGCTTTGTGGCGCGTTGTAGCGTGGGTCCGCCGCTGTTGAAATCTGCTTTGGTTATATTATAACATTCAGCGCGTTTTTAGAGTTACAGCCTATGGGAGGCCGTTGTGCAGAAAAAACTATCTTGGGCAGTTGCTGCGTGGATGTTGCCGCAGTTAAGTATGGCCGCTGGCGTGCATCAGCATGGTGTGGCGCAATTGGATGTGGTGTTAGAGCCGCCGGCGTTAACGTTGGCGCTGCATTCGCCGTTGGCTAATTTCATCGGCTTTGAATATCAACCCGTTACCGCCGCAGAGCAGGCCAGTTGGGAGCAGCTACAAGAGCAGATGCGGCAAGCTGCGTTGCAGGTGGTGTTGCCGGACGCCGCGGGATGCCGTTTAACCAAGGTTGCGTTAAGCGAACCCTTTGCGCAGCATGCTGACGACCACGACCACGACCACGACCACGACCACGACCACGACCACGACCACGACCACGACCACGACCACGACCACGACCACGACCACGACCACGACCACGACCACGCGGATTTGAGTGTGGACTATCACTACAGCTGCACAGAGCCACAACAGTTGACGCAGTTGCAATTGCCGCTGTTGCAGAACTACCCCGACATCGAAAAACTTGAGGTGCGCATGCTCACGCCAACGGGCCAGCACTTGCAGTACCTTGGCGGACAGCACAACGTACTGACATTGCCATGACCGCCATTATTGATATCCAACAGCTAGAGTTTGCTTGGCCTGGCAGCGCGCCGGTGGTTCAACTCGAACAGCTGCAGCTGCAACCCGGTGAGCATCTGTTTATCCAGGGACCTTCGGGCAGTGGTAAAAGTACCTTGCTTAACCTAATTGGTGGTGTGCTAACAGGATTTAGCGGTGAAATAAAACTCGATGGGCAATCGCTGGCCAAGCTCTCGGCGCGTCAGCGTGACCGTTTTCGCGCCGACAATATGGGTGTGCTGTTTCAGCAATTCAATCTGCTGCCTTACCTGAACCTTGTGGACAACGTGTGCTTACCCTGCACCTTATCGAAGCAGCGGCGGGCCGCAGCGGTTGAGCGCAGTGGCAGCGTAAAAAACGAAGCCAAGCGCTTATTAGAACGGTTGCAGTTGCCGCCTGAGCAGTATCAAAACCGCAGTGTGGCTCAGTTGTCGATTGGTCAACAGCAACGAGTCGCTGCGGCGCGGGCATTAATGGGTGCACCCACGTTGCTGATTGCCGATGAGCCCACTTCTGCGCTGGACGCCCAAGCCCGTGATGTGTTTATGCAGCTATTGCTGGAAGAGCTGCAGCAGGGCGCAACCACCTTGTTGTTGGTTAGTCATGATGCGACGCTGGCTGGGTATTTTTCGCGCACCTTGAGTTTGGAGGGGCAGAATTGATGTTGTTGCCTATGGCGGTACGCAGTTTGGCCAGTCGCCGGGCTAGCGTGTTACTGACAGTGTTTACGCTGGCCTTAAGTACGGCGCTTTTATTGGGAATAGAACACATCCGCGAACAAAGCCGTGCGGGGTTTTTTAATACGGTTTCTGGAACCGATTTGATTGTCGGCGCGCGCTCAGGGCCGGTGCAATTGCTGCTGTATTCAGTGTTTCATGTGGGCTCAGCCACCAGCAATATTCGTTGGCCAAGCTACACCCAATTGCGTGACGATCCCCGTGTGGCTTGGACTATTCCACTGTCTTTGGGCGACTCGCACCGCGGCTACCGCGTCATCGGCACTGATAATGCCATGTTTGAGCACTACCGTTATGGCGAAGGGCAAGGCTTAGCTTTGGCCGAGGGCGATCAGTTGGATGATCTCTTTGCCGTGGTGCTCGGAGCTGAGGTGGCGCGGGCGCTGGATTATCAACTGGGTGATGAGTTAATTATTGCCCATGGCACCGGCAACACCAGTTTTAAATTGCACGACAATATGCCGTTTTATGTCAGCGGTATTCTGCAGCCCACAGGTACACCGCTGGATCGGGCGGTGCTGGTTACCTTAGAAGGGCTGGAAGCTGTGCACATTGGTTGGCGAGCGGGGATTGCGCTGCCGGGTATGCAAGCCACGCCCGACCAAGCACGGCAGCGGGATTTGACGCCGCGCCAAGTCACCGCCGCGTTGGTGGGATTAAATTCACGCATGCAGGTGTTTCACTTGCAGCGCGAACTGAACAGTCAGCGCCAAGACCCACTCACCGCGGTGATGCCGGGCGTTGCACTGCAGGAGTTATGGCAGGTGGTCAGCTTGGCAGAGCGTGCATTGCTGGCGGTTTCCTCGGTGGCGTTGCTGATTGGCCTTAGCGGTATGCTGGCGGTATTGCTGAGCGGTATGCAGCAACGGCGTCATGAGGTGGCCGTGTTACGGGCACTGGGAGCATCGCCTCTACGCATTTCAACTTTGTTGTTACTGGAAAGCCTGCTGCTGACGCTGGTGGGTTTTCTGCTGGGGCTGGCGCTGCTTTGGGGCGGTTTATACCTGTTGCAACAGCCATTATTAGAGCAATTTGGACTGCATTTGACGGTTGTCACCCGTCTATCAACACAGCAATGGCAGCTGGCCGGCTTTATTGTCGGCCTAGGTGCACTGGGCGGTCTGATACCGGCGTTTATGGCCTATCGCATGGCATTAGTGAAAAGTTTAGGCCAACGTCATTAAGAGGAGAGTAGTGTATGCGTATGGTTGTATTTCTGGCGGCGCTGTGTCTGCTACCGCCGGCTTTGGCCGCGCCTGACATTAGAGTGAACGGCGAACCAGCCCCCATTATTAGCTGGGATGACCTGATGCCAGAAGGCTACGGCGACTCGTTAATGGATTTGTTTGATAACCCAGAGTTTGATGAGATCGACGACTACAGCGACCGCGGCATGGAGTTGATGAATGACATGATGCAGGTGTTGTCCTCCGCGCCCGTGGTAGAGGACATGGATGGGCGCATGGTCAGTATTCCTGGCTTTGTGGTACCGCTGGAAGGCATAGGGGGCATCGTCCGGCACTTCTTTTTAGTGCCCTACTATGGCGCCTGCATCCACGTCCCACCGCCGCCTTCGAATCAGATTATCGATGTGCATTTTGAGCCGGGCACGCACGACGACAACCTCTATGAAGCGATCTTAGTCAGCGGTCGACTGACCACCGAAACCTACAGCCATGATATGGGCTCGTCTGGTTATCGGCTGGAGGCGTACAGTATTCAGCCGTATGATTTTGTGTTGCCTTGATTAGCTCTGCATGTCGGTGGGCTCACAGGCGTCTCTGGTTTGCTGTGGCTGCCGCTTGATACAGCTTGTGTGTTGTGTACATACTTTCAAGGTGCGCAGCGCAGTGCTATTTTTTCTTGCGCACACCAAGCAGCGGATTCGCTCTTGATTAAGTAAGTCTCTAGCGTACTTTTTGCCTAAGCTATCAGTGCTATGAAGAGATTTTTCTTCTTCCCTGTTTGTTTTCTTATGTTGCAAAACGAATCACTCCCTTTTTGAACGAGTTTAGTGTGCCTGTGTGACAGGAGCACAGCTTAGCATTGTTGTTGGCGGTAAAGGCAATGTCTCTTGTGTGAATCTAAAAACAGTGCGTCTGTCGTACGATGCAGTATAAATGCTTGCAAATAAGAATCAATCGCATATAGTGGGCGGCGTCTTATAGAAATAACACTGCCAATTATCAACAGAGATTCTTAAGGAGCCCGCTATGCGCGCTAGTCGCTTTACTGCTTTCCGCACTCTTTCGCTACTGAGTTTACTGCTTTGCTTAACTGCTCCTGTGCAGGCACAAGAGGTGTTAACCATTGAGCATGCCAAAGGGCAAACCCAGGTGCAGAAACTGCCCAAAACAGTGGCGGTACTGGATTGGTCCACGCTGGATACCATGGCCGTGCTAGGCATAGAAGCCCAGGGGATTCCAACCTCGGGAATCTTGCCGCCGATGCTGGAGCAGTATGCCGATGCGCGTTTTGTGCGAGTGGGCACCTTGTTTGAACCTGACTATGAAGCGCTGAAAAACTTAAAGCCGGATCTGATTATTCTCGGTCGCCGCGCCGGCGGGAAATACGATGAAGTGGCTAACTATGGGCCGACGCTGGATTTAACCCCTGATCCAACCGACTTGCTCGGCAGCGTAGTGCGCAACACAGAAATTATCGGGCAGATATTTGACCGCGAACAACAGGCCGCTGAGCAGATTGCTAAGCTGCAGGCCTCGGTTAAGCAGCTGCAAACCCTCAGTGCCAAGCAGGGTAAAGGACTCACCTTGTTAACCACCGGCGGAAAAATGAGCGCCTTTGGCATAGGCACCCGTTTCGGCATGATTCACGATGTGTTTGGGGTGCAGCCAGCGGTGGCGGACTTAAAGGTCGGTCGTCATGGGCAGGCGGTGTCTTATGAGTTTTTGCTGGAAGCCAACCCAGACTGGTTGTTTGTGATGGACCGTGATGCGGCTATTGGCCGTGAGGGCGTGGCAGCACCACGCATGATGGATAACGAGCTGGTCAATGCCACCACCGCAGGTGCGAAAGGGCAGATTGTGTATCTGGAGCCGGTCAGTTGGTATTTGCTGGATAACAGTGGCTTAGGGGTGATGCAGAATAACGTTGACCGCTTAGTGGACGTTTTTTCTAAGTAACCCTTATCTTCTAGCTGTGCTTGTCTGGGCGGGCGTCAAGTGTGCTCGGACAGCGCACCAGTCTGTTTAGCCGCGCAGAGCGGCTCTTGCCGAGTAAGCGAATTGTATGGCGGTCACTTCTTCTACCCAAGTTCAACCACGTATTGTGTTGTGGTTGCTGGGCTTGGTGGTGTTGGTTGTTGTGTTGGCGCTGGTCAGTTTAAATGTGGGTGCCAGCCGCATGAATCTGTTGCATTTGTTTACCCAACCGGATGATCGTATTACGCAACTGTTATTTGTCAGCCGTTGGCCGCGCACCTTGGCGCTGATTTTAGCGGGCGCTTCTTTAGCTGTGGCGGGTTTGTTATTGCAAATGATGGCGCGTAATCGCTTGGTTGAACCGTCGATGGTGGGTACGGTCGATGCCGCAGCGCTCGGCGTACTGCTCTGTGCGATTGTTGCGCCAAGTATGGCGCTGTGGCTGAAATTCAGTGTGGTGAGCCTATTTGCCGTCATGGGAACCGTGCTGTTTTTGTCAGTGTTAAAGCGCATTCCATTACGTTCGGCGTTGATTGTGCCTTTGTTGGGGCTGGTGTTAGCCGGGGTGATTGCCGCAGCCAGTGGTTTGTTGGCCCATCAGTTTGAATTGTCACAGGCATTACGCTCTTGGAATAGTGGTGACTTTTCGGCGATTTTGCGTGGTCGTTATGAATTGCTGTGGGTGGCGGCGGGTATAACTGGATTGGCGATGTTATTAGCGGATCGTTTTACCGTGCTTGGCATGGGTAAGGATTTTGCCACCAATGTGGGGGTGAATTATCCGGCACTGCTCGCGCTCGGGGTGCTGTTGGTGTCGATGATTATTGCCAGTGTGGTGGTTATTGCCGGTGCTTTGCCTTTTATAGGTCTGATCGTACCGAACCTAGTGCGTCTATTGACGGGCGATAATGTGCGCCGCGCTATTCCTGTGGTGGCGCTGGCTGGTTCAGCGCTGATGTTGGCCGCCGACTTGTTGGGTCGGGTGTTGATTCATCCCTACGAAATCCCGTCGGCAACGCTATTAGCCATCGCCGGTAGTCTGGTGTTTATCCTGATATTAGTGCGGGGGCGCCGGCAATGGGCTTAACGAAGCGCGGTCGATGGTTGTTAAGTCTTACCGCTGTGCTGGCACTCGGCAGTGTGCTGGGTTTTATGACCCTCAATGTGCACAGCGATTGGGCGTTTATTGTGCAGTACCGCGGCACCCGCTTGCTGGCTATGTTGCTGGTGGCGCTGAGCATGGGGTTAGCCACTGTGGTGTTTCAAACCATTACCCATAACCGTATTTTAACGCCTTCGCTGATGGGTTTTGATGTGCTTTATGTGCTGGTGCATACGCTTGCTTTGCTGCTTTGGGGAACTGAATTCGGCAAGGGCTGGCCGCTGGAGTCGCGGTTTATCCTTGAGGTCACAGTGATGGTGAGCATCGCGTTACTGCTGTTTCGTTGGTTGTTTAACGGCTCAGTGCGCGGCCTGCACATGCTGATCTTGCTGGGCATGGTCGGTGGCTTGCTGTTTCGCGAGCTGGCGGATTTGTCGGCGCGTGTCTTTAATCCCAGTGAGTTTTCCATTCAGCAGGGCAGCAGCGTGGCTAATTTTAATCGTGTCAATCTGCAATTGTTATGGGTGGGCTTAGCCGCGGCGGTGTTCTGCAGTGGGTTGTTGTTTCATTTGCGTCGTCAGTTGGATGTGCTCAGTTTAGGTCGTGATGTGGCGATTAACCTCGGCGTACCTTATCGCAAAGCTGTCACGCTATTAATGCTGGTGATCGGCGCGCTGTTGTCCATTAGCACCGCCTTAGTGGGGCCCATGCTGTTTTTCGGATTATTGGTGGCGAATTTGGCGTACTGGATTACCGGCAGTCATCAGCATCGTTGGACCTTGCCGGCCAGTGTGCTGGCGGCCATTGTCTGTTTGATAGGTGGGCAAGTACTGTTTGAGCATCTGCTCAGTACCCGCTTGCCCTTGGCCATGGTGATCGAGCTTTGCGGTGGGGTGTTATTTATTGCGCTGTTGCTGCGTGGAGTTAAACAATGATTGAAACACAAGGCGTAAGTAAGGCTTATCACGACAGGTTGGTGGTAAATGATGTCAGTATCAACATCAGTAAAGGTGGGTTGACCTCGATTATTGGTCCTAATGGGGCAGGTAAATCTACCTTGTTATCCATGATCAGCCGCCTGACACCCATGACTGCTGGCAGTGTGCAGGTCGATGGTCTAGATATCACCCGTACCCCAGGGCCGGAACTGGCCAAGCGCTTGGCGATTTTACGCCAACACA
This sequence comes from Denitrificimonas halotolerans, assembly GCF_034259425.1. Lineage (NCBI taxonomy): Bacteria > Pseudomonadati > Pseudomonadota > Gammaproteobacteria > Pseudomonadales > Pseudomonadaceae > Denitrificimonas > Denitrificimonas halotolerans. Next base: position 99,983 of record NZ_JAXIVU010000007.1, on the reverse strand, counting down.
ATGAGTCCATATTGCGTCTGACGGTGCGTGATTTGGTCGCATTTGGCCGCTTTCCCCACTCAGGTGGACGGCTTACCGAGGCCGATCAGCAACACATTGATGAGGCTATCCATTATCTGGGACTAGAGGCGTATCAACAGCGTTATTTAGATGAGCTATCAGGCGGGCAGCGGCAGCGGGCTTATGTGGCCATGGTGATGTGCCAAGACACTGAGTATGTGTTGCTGGATGAGCCGCTCAATAACATTGATATGCACCACGCCGTGGGCATGATGCAGTTGTTGCGCCGTGCCGCCGATGAAAAAGGCAAAACCGTGGTGGTAGTGCTGCACGATATTAATTTTGCTTCTTGCTATTCAGACCAGATTATTGCCATGCGTGCTGGGCAAGTAGCCTATCAAGGTACGCCCGAGCAAATCATCCGAGGTGAGGTGCTCAGTGATATTTATCAGCTGCCTATGCAGGTCCATGAGCTAGCAGGGCAAAGAATTTGCGTGTATTTTCGTTAGCAGAAAATCTAGCCCTCTTAATAGGTACTGCCTATTGAGGGGTTTGTTTAATTGGTTAGATGTATATGGGTGTTGAGATTACTATGCACTTAACGCTTACTTTGAGCCGACAGGAGAAGCATGATGACAGATAAACCTAAATTAACATCCGTCTCAGGATGCCCAATTGCTAATAACCAAGACAGCCTAACCGCAGGCCCGCGCGGGCCGATGTTGTTACAGGATGTGTGGTTCTTAGAGAAACTGGCCCACTTTGATCGTGAAGTGATTCCTGAACGGCGGATGCACGCGAAAGGCTCAGGGGCCTTTGGTAGCTTTACCGTGACCCACGACATTACTCAGTACACCAAAGCCGCGCTATTTAGCGAAGTGGGCAAGCAAACCGATATGTTTGTACGTTTCTCCACGGTGGCCGGTGAGCGCGGTGCCGCTGATGCTGAGCGCGATATTCGCGGCTTTGCCATGCGTTTTTACACCGAGCAAGGCAACTGGGATTTAGTAGGCAACAACACCCCAGTGTTCTTCTTCCGTGATCCTTTAAAATTCCCCGATCTGAACCACGCGGTTAAGCGTGATCCGCGCACCAATATGCGCAGCCCAACCAATAACTGGGATTTCTGGACCGGACTCCCTGAAGCGTTGCACCAAGTAACGATCTTGATGAGTGATCGAGGCATTCCCGCTTCATACCGTCATATGCATGGTTTTGGTTCGCACACCTTTAGTTTTATCAATGCTCAGAATGAACGCTATTGGGTGAAATTCCACTTTAAAACTCAACAAGGCATTAAAAACCTCACTGACCAAGAGGCCGCTGAGTTGGTTGGTAAGGATCGCGAAAGTTCGCAACGTGATTTGTACGAAGCGATTGAGAGCGGGGACTTTCCTCGTTGGACTATGTATGTGCAGGTCATGCCAGAAGCAGATGCAGCTAAAGTCCCTTATCATCCCTTTGATTTGACTAAAGTATGGCCAAAAGCTGATTACCCATTGATTGAGGTGGGTTACTTTGAATTGAATAAAAACCCCGAGAATTATTTTGCGGATGTTGAGCAAGCGGCTTTTAACCCTGCGCACATTGTACCGGGTATTGGCTTCTCTCCAGACCGTATGCTTCAAGGTCGCTTATTTTCTTATGGTGATGCCCAGCGTTACCGTTTAGGTGTCAACCACTACCAAATTCCAGTGAACACTCCACGTTGTCCGTATCACAATTATCATCGTGATGGTGCGATGCGGGTGGATGGTAACCAAGGTAGCCGTTTGCACTATGAGCCCAACAGTCAGGGTGAGTGGCAAGAACAGCCTGACTTTTCTGAGCCACCTTTGGCCTTAGATGGAATGGCTGATCGTTTTGATTATTGGGAAACTGAGCCGGATTATTTTACTCAGCCAGGTAATTTATTCCGCTTAATGACACCTGAGCAGCAGCAGGCGTTGTTTGATAATACGGCGCGTAATATGAACGGTGTTCCTGAAGCGATTAAATTGAAGCATATTTGCCATTGTATGCAGGCCGATCCTGCGTATGGCGAAGGTGTGGCTAAAGCACTAGGGTTAGAGCTGCCAAAGTAGGCGGTTCACACCACTTAAAGATGACAACAGGGTGCTCATGACTGAGTCCCTGTTGTCATTGTCTTTAGAGCTTATCTTTTAAAAACCGACCTGTGTGAGATATTGTGACGCTAGCAATAGCTTCTGGTGTGCCTGTGGCGATAATTTCTCCACCACCGGAACCTCCCTCTGGGCCGAGGTCGATAATCCAGTCAGCTGTTTTTATTACATCCAGGTTATGCTCAATCACAACCACAGTATTGCCACGATCACGTAGACGGTGGAGTACATCTAATAATTGTTGGATATCGGCAAAGTGTAAACCAGTGGTTGGTTCATCTAAGATGTACAGGGTTTGCCCAGTATCGCGCTTTGAGAGTTCACGGGATAACTTGACCCGCTGAGCTTCACCGCCTGAGAGTGTAGTTGCACTTTGACCTAAGCGTATATATGACAGGCCGACATCAATCAGTGTTTGTAGGCGGCGTGCTAAGGCTGGAATGGGGTCAAAGAATTCTCGTGCTTCTTCGATGGTCATATCTAACACTTCATGAATGTTTTTGCCCTTATAGCGAATATCCAAGGTTTCACGGTTATAACGTTTACCGCGACAGGTGTCGCAGGCGACGTATATATCCGCTAAGAAGTGCATCTCAACTTTAATTACGCCATCCCCTTGGCAGGCTTCACAACGTCCACCTTTGACGTTAAAAGAGAAACGTCCAGGACTATAACCGCGCGCCCGTGACTCAGCAACTCCAGCAAAGAGTTCACGAATGGGAGTAAAAATACCTGTATAAGTGGCTGGGTTTGAGCGTGGTGTACGACCAATGGGGCTTTGGTCAATATCTACCACCTTGTCAAGTTGTTCGACCCCTTCTAGGCTGTCATATGCTGCTGCTTCTAGTGTTGTAGCACCATTGAGCTCCGTCGCCATTAGTGGGTATAAAGTGTTATTAATCAAGGTGGATTTGCCTGAGCCAGAAACTCCCGTAATACAAGTCAGTAAACCCAGTGGTAGATCTAAATTGACATTCTTTAGATTGTTACCTCGCGCACCGTATAATCGCAGCATTTTCTCTGGGTTAATCGGGGTGCGTTCAGTTGGATAGGTGATTTGTACATCACCTGATAAGTATTTTCCTGTGAGGGATGCTGGGTTGGCCATTACTTCTTCTGGAGTACCTTGAGCGACCACTTCACCACCATGCACACCTGCACCTGGACCGATATCTACTACATAGTCGGCCATGCGAATGGCGTCTTCATCGTGCTCGACCACTATCACTGTATTACCAATTTTGCGGAGGTGATCTAAGGTGTTGAGTAGGCGTTCATTATCGCGTTGGTGTAAGCCGATAGACGGCTCATCGAGAATATACATCACCCCGACTAAACCAGCCCCTATTTGACTGGCCAAACGAATACGCTGGGCCTCACCACCGGAGAGGGTATCGGCACTACGATTGAGGGTAAGATAATTGAGGCCAACATTGACTAAAAACTGAAGTCGCGCACTGATTTCTTTGAGAATCTTTTCAGCAATTTCACCACGTTTTCCAGCTAAAGTGAGGGTCGAGAAATAGTTAAAGGCCTCACCAATAGGGAGGGCAGTGATTTCGGGTAAGGTTTTTTCACCAACCCACACATGACGTGCTTCACGGCGTAAGCGCGTACCAGAACAGGCAGGGCAGGATTGGGTGCTTAAATACTTGCCCAGTTCTTCGCGGACAGTATTAGACTCGGTTTCACGGTAGCGGCGCTCTAAGTTCGGCACAATGCCTTCGAAAGGGTGTTTGCGTTTAACAATGTCACCACGGTCATTGAGGTAACGGAACTCGATCTCAGTTGTGCCGGTGCCATGTAAAATTATATTTTGTATATCTTGCGGCAACGAAGCAAACGGCTCTTCTAAGCTGAAGTGATAATGTTCAGCTAAGGAATTGAGCATTTGGAAGTAATAGACATTGCGGCGATCCCAACCACGTATTGCCCCTTCAGCTAAAGTGAGTTCGCCATTGACAAGACGTTTAGTGTCAAAGAACTGTTTAACACCTAAACCGTCACAGCTGCTACAAGCACCGGCAGGGTTGTTAAAAGAGAAGAGTTTAGGCTCCAACTCACTGATGGCATGGCCGCAATGAGGGCAAGCAAAACGTGCTGAAAATACCATGTCTTGGCTGCCGTCGTCATCCATCGATGTGACTAAAGCAATCCCATCGGTCAGGCGTAAAGCAGTTTCAAAGGACTCAGCTAAACGCTGAGCTAAATCAGCACGAACTTTAAAACGATCGACCACCACATCGATGGAATGCTTTTTTTGTTTGTCGAGCTTGGGTAAGTCATCAAGCTCGTAGATTTTTCCGTTGATCCGGACACGGACAAAGCCTTGCGCACGCATTTCATCAAAGACAGCAAGGTGCTCGCCTTTACGTTCTCGTACTACGGGTGCCAGTAGCATTAAGCGCGTTTCAGGCTCCCGATTGAGGACTAAGTCAACCATTTGACTGACGGTTTGTGCTTCAAGAGGCACGTGATGGTCAGGGCAGTGTGGTGTGCCTGCACGGGCGTAAAGTAAACGTAAATAGTCGTAAATTTCGGTAATGGTTCCCACGGTTGAGCGTGGGTTATGTGAGGTTGATTTCTGCTCAATAGAAATCGCAGGCGACAAGCCTTCAATGGTATCGACGTCGGGTTTTTCCATCATCGATAAAAATTGACGTGCGTATGCTGATAAGGACTCAACATAGCGGCGTTGGCCTTCAGCATATAAAGTATCAAATGCTAGAGAGGACTTACCTGAACCGGATAGACCGGTGATCACTATTAACTTGTTTCTTGGTAAATCGATATCGATATTTTTTAAATTATGGGTGCGAGCCCCACGAACTACTATTGTATCCACTGTATTCCTCGCTCTGCGAGTGGTCGGGTAAGGGTGAGCCATTACGACTGATCTTCCCCTAAGAACCATACGTGCGAGTTTCCCAGCATACGGCTCAAGTTTATGAACAAGCCAGTTTACACTGACCCGGTTACTGTGACGAATGGTTAATCCTTTAAACCATTGTATTTAAGGAGTAATTGACCATTCTGGCTGTGAACCTGTGCATAGCCGTTAGGATGAAGTAACGTGCGATTTTTTAGCGTGTCTTTGGAGTTTGCTAGTACTACGGAATCATCTGCATATCGCACTAGATCAACTTTGCGCTTGCGTTCTTCTTTCGTTTTTCCTAACTTCTTGCATAAATGCGTTTTCAGTTCAATTTCTAATTCTAGTGTAGCCTGTGAAATACTGGATCTCACTAGAGGGAGGCTGCGACAAAGTCTTCTGCCTGTTAGAATTGCACCTCTATTAGAGGGAGGTGTCATGCAGGATCATAATAGTAATGCAATGAACGCTCAGGAACGGCGTGCAACCAGTGGTTTATCCTTGGTGTTTGCCTTTCGTATGTTGGGCATGTTTATGGTATTGCCGGTGCTTGCTACCTATGGGCAAGAGTTATCAGGAGCAACACCTTTCTTGCTCGGTTTAGCAATTGGTGCTTATGGCTTAACTCAAGCGGTTTTACAAATCCCGTTTGGTATGATTTCTGATCGTATTGGGCGCTTGCCAGTTATTTATATAGGCTTGCTGATTTTTGCTGTTGGTAGTGTAGTGGCCGGTCTTTCGGAGTCTGTCTGGGGTGTTATTGCGGGGCGAGTGCTGCAAGGTGCTGGGGCGATTTCTGCCGCTGTGATGGCGTTGTTATCGGATTTAACTCGTGAGCAACACCGTACTAAGGCTATGGCTTTCATCGGGATCAGCATTGGAATATCTTTTGCTGTTGCTATGGTGATAGGGCCGTTGGTGACTCGGGCATTTGGTTTGTCCGGTTTGTTTTGGTTTACCGCTGCTATGGCTATCTTAGGAATTTTTATTATTGCTTTTGCGGTGCCTAAGCCAGTGGTGCGGGTACAGCATCGTGAGTCCGGTGTGGCGCCGGCGGTATTAGCAGCAACTTTACGTAATCGTGCTTTGTTACGTTTAGATCTAGGTATTTTTGTCTTGCATGCTTTGCTGATGGCGAGCTTTATTGCCTTACCCTTGGCTTTGGTGGAGCAGGGCGGATTGCCCAAAGAGGAACACTGGTGGGTGTATTTAATTTCACTCTTTATCGGCTTCTTCTCCATGGTGCCTTTTATTATTTATGGTGAAAAGAAGCGACAGATGAAGCGTGTTTTTATTGGGGCGATTAGTGTTTTACTATTCAGTGAATTGTTTTTTTGGTGGTTTGGGCAAAGTTTAATTTTGCTCATCATAGGCACTGTTATTTTCTTTACTGCTTTTAATTTATTAGAAGCAACTTTGCCATCCTTGGTGAGTAAGGAAGCACCTGCTGGTGGCAAAGGTACAGCAATGGGGGTTTATTCAACCAGCCAGTTTTTAGGAGCGGCTGTAGGTGGTATGCTGGGTGGTTGGTTATTTAGCTTAGGTGGTGCGCCGGTTGTTTTTGCTGGTTGTGCTGCGCTTGCAGCACTTTGGCTGGTTTTTGCTGCTAATATGCAAGAGCCACCTTATGTAACGAGTATGCGCTTTTTGCTATCTCCTGCAGCGTTGCAAGATACACAGTGGTTACAGGCTTTAAGCTCGCAAGCGGGTGTGAAGGAAGCTGTATTAGTGGCAGAGGAAGTTGCCGTTTATGTAAAATTTGATACGCAAGTGACAGATCGTGCAACTGTTGAGGCTTACCTTTAAGTCACTTGGCGTGCTGACCGTTTGGAGAATGAAATGGCTCGTGGAATTAACAAAGTAATTTTAATTGGTAACTTAGGTGCTGATCCTGATACACGTTATATGCCCAATGGCAATGCGGTGGCTAACGTCACTTTAGCAACGAGTGATAGTTGGCGCGATAAGCAAACTGGACAGATGCAAGAGCGTACTGAATGGCATCGAGTGGTGTTTTTTGGCAAGCTTGCAGAAATTGTTGGCCAGTATTTACGTAAAGGCTCAAAGGTGTATGTCGAAGGCCGTTTACAAACCCGTGAGTGGGAAAAAGATGGAGTGAAGCGTTATACCACAGAGGTTGTGGTGGATATGGGTGGTACGATGCAAATGCTTGATAGTCGTGGTGACTTTGATGGTGCGAGCCGTCCTGCACCAACTCCGCGCGCGCAGCAGCCTGCTCAACAAGTACAACAACAGCCAACGCGTCCGACACCAAGTGTACAACCTGCTGCACAACCGGCACCTGATTACGATAGCTTTGATGATGATATCCCATTCTAAATGGGCTGCGTGACCTCGATGTTATAGACACATGTAGGTCGTATAAAAAGCCCTGCAGTGCGGGGCTTTTTTGTTGTTATCATGTGAGGACACTATAGGTTGTTAGGTGTACAGCCATGTTTTGGTAGATACTATAAAGCATATAAAAAGCTGTATAAAAACTGAGGGGTGGGTATGCAATTGCGTTTGGTTTTGCTCGGTGGTGGTAACGCACTAGGACAGGCCTTAATGCGCTTAGGCGCAGAGGATGATATTTACTTCACTGCACCTAAGCCTGAAAAAGGGGCTTGGGACGCGGCCAGCTTAACCAGCATGATTGATGAAGTGCGTCCGGATGCGGTAATTAATTTAGCTTATTACTATGACTGGTTTCAGGCGGGAGCTGTAGATCCAACGCATTTTATCCCTCAGGAAAAGGCAGTCGAACGTTTAGCTCAGTTGTGTAAACATTATGATTGTATTTTGCTACAGCCTTCCAGTTATCGTGTTTTTGATGGTGCTCGCGCCACGGCTTATAACGAAACCAGTGAGTGCAAACCTTTAAGCCCCCGAGGACAGGCACTGCTGCGTATGGAGCACAGTGTGCGAGCATTGTGCTCGAAGCATATTTTATTAAGGGTTGGTTGGCTTCTAGACGACAGTCCAGATGGAATGCTTGGCCGTGTGTTGCATCGTGCACAGGATCATGAGCTAGTGGAAATGGCCGATGATCGGCGTGGTAACCCAACCCCTGTCGAGGATGCTGCGCGAGTGATTCTGGCTATTTTAAAACAGTTGGATTGTGCCGCACCTTTGTGGGGGACTTACCATTATGGTGGGCAGGAGGCAACTACAGCTTTATCTGTTGCACAAGCTATTTTAGCGGAGGCTAAGGCGTGGCGTCCGCAATTGAATCAGGCTGTTGAAGCCCGTGCTCACGCTAGCTTTGCAGATGCAATTATTGAGCCGCAGCATGGTGTGCTAGATACCCGTAAAATTACTCATACTTTTGGAATTAAGCCGCGAGCTTGGCGTATGGGATTAGCAGATTTATTGGACAGTTATTATCGGAATGTGTAACTGGATGAGTTTTTTATCAATGTGTAACGTGTGACCGTTTATGTGTATAAAACAGCTCGTTAGTTTAGTTCACTTCTGAATTGCTGCTTCGAATAAAACAGTAATTTTTTAAAGTATAAATAAAAACAGGCGCATTAAGCGCCTGTTTTGTATTGCGGGTTCTAAAATTAGAACTTGTAGCCTAGACCAAGCATGTAAACCCATGGTTTAACGTCAACATTCACTTTAGCGCGACCTAAAGTTTTATGGCTTGCGTAAGCTGTGGTGTCAATATCAATATAACGGATTTGACCGTTCAGCATGATGTTGTCGGTCAGCATGTAGTCAGCACCCACTTGAGCTGCCCAACCCCATGAGTTGTTGATATTCAAGCTAGTGAAGTCTCGTGCGCCATTATTCTTGGCGGAACCACTAATAGATTCATCAAAGAACCAAGTGTAGTTAATACCCGCGCCCACATATGGCTTAAATGCAGAGTTGTTTTTTAACGGGTAGTACACGGCACTTAGCGTTGGCGGCAAGTGTTTAAAACTGCCCAGCTTACCGTCTACGAGACCAGTTCCCTTGATTTTTACATCATGGCTAAAGGGTGTTGCAGCTAATAATTCAACAGCCCACTGATCAGTGATCATGTAAGCAAAGTTTAAACCCAGTTGAGTATCATTGTTAACTGAAGCTTTTCCACCAAGATTGTCACCAGCTAAGGCACCACGATCACCCTTAACGCTGGAAGTACTCTCATGGGTCTGAACAGTTACCGCACCGGCACGCACGATGATATCACCGGCTTGGTGGGCTTGAACGGAAGGTGCTGCAACAGCTAATGCTAATAAAGATGTGGCAAATAATGTTTTGCGCATGATGTGCTCCGGCTTGTAATATATAAATATATAGTTTGTCTCGTTGATTTTATGTTACCGAAGGAAACATTGTGCTGTTTGATGCAGATCAAGAAAGGTGTGAGTAATTCATCAGTGACTCAACTTTCTAAGAAATTATATGTCCATATTAATTTTATTTGATGTCTGTTTTATTTGTCAGCCACTTGGCACTTTATTTGGCTGGGGAATCAAAGCAAAACCGATGCAGCATTTAGTGTCATAAAGCGGTAAACTTGCCGGCATATTTTTCTTACTCCGTTGGAGCGTTTCATGTCACGCACGAGTTTAAGTCGTTTCCTTATTGAACAAACACGTTCACATCAAACCCCGGCAGAGCTACGCTTTTTAATCGAAGTGGTGGCGCGTGCTTGTAAAATGATCAATCACCAAGTTTCGAAAGGTGCATTGGGTGGCGTTTTAGGTAGCATGGGTACTGAAAACGTACAGGGTGAAGTTCAGAAAAAGTTGGACGTATTGTCCAATGAAATCTTGCTAGAAGCGAATGAGTGGGGTGGCCACTTAGCGGGTATGGCTTCGGAAGAAATGGATCAGGCATATCAGATCCCAGGTAAATACCCGAAAGGTTCTTACTTATTGGTTTTTGATCCATTAGATGGTTCAAGCAATATTGATGTAAACGTGTCCGTTGGTACGATTTTCTCAGTACTGCGTTGCCCTGATCGTAATGGCGATGAAGGCGACCTTGGTGAAGAAGCATTCTTGCAGCCGGGTACCGAGCAGGTTGCTGCTGGTTATGCCATTTATGGCCCGCAAACCATGTTGGTACTCACCTTGGGCAATGGTGTGAAAGGTTTTACCTTAGACTCAGAGATGGGGTCATTTATTTTGACCCACGATAATATCAGTATTCCTGAGCAAACTGCTGAGTTTGCAATCAACATGTCTAATCAACGTCACTGGGAAGCACCGGTTAAGCGTTATGTTGATGAGCTTTTACAAGGTGAAGAAGGTCCACTTGAGAAGAACTACAATATGCGTTGGGTTGCAGCCATGGTTGCCGATGTACATCGTATTTTGACGCGTGGTGGCATTTTCATGTATCCACGTGATGCGCGTGAGCCAGAAAAACCTGGCAAGTTGCGTTTAATGTATGAAGCCAATCCGATGTCTTTTATTATTGAGCAGGCCGGTGGTGTGTCGACGAATGGTCATCAGCGCATTATGGATATTCAGCCTACATCTTTGCATGAGCGGGTTGCGGTGTTCTTAGGTTCGAAAGAAGAAGTTGAGCGAATCACTGGCTATCACAGCGCGTAAGTTGTTTGGCAGTATGTTGAAGCCCTATAAAGCTTTTGGTTTTATAGGGCTTCTTTATCAAAAGCGCGTAAGACCTCGTACTTTTAGTGCGGGGATGGATAGCGAGGGCTGCTAAAGTCTTTGCAGTATAGGTTGGTGCTAGTATTGTATACAGTATGATAAAACACACCAAAACATTAAAAGTTCGAGTACGAGACAGGCATGTGCCCTTGCTAAACCGCATGGCTCGTAGCGTCAATTTCGTTTGGAACTTTGTTAATGAATTAAGTCAACGCTCGATCAAAGAGCGTGGTGTGTTTTTGTCTGCGTATGATATGCATCCCTACACAAAGGACGCAGGTAAAGAGCTTGGGCTGCACAGCCAAACCTTGCAGTGCGTTGCAGGTGAGTATGTCACACGCCGCAAGCAGTTTAAGAAGGTGCGGCTGAACTGGCGCAAATCAGGCGGTGTAAGCCGCTCACTGGGCTGGATACCCGTCAATACCGGTGCAGCTCAATGGAAAAACGGCAGGCCTACCATAATGGCCACTACTTCAAGGTGTGGGACAGCTACGGCCTGAGCCAATATAAATTCCGCTCTGGTAGCTTCAACGAAGATGCCCGTGGCCGCTGGTACTTCAATGTTGTGGTTGATATGGAGATCGAACCAAGCAAAGGCCAAGACCGCATCGGTACTGACCTTGGCTTAATTGATACAGCTACCTGCTCGGATGGCACCAAGCTGGAAGCGGGCCGCTTCTACCGTGGCCTTGAGGAAAAATTAGCCATAGCGCAACGAGCCAGAAATAAAACCCAAGTCAAAACCATTCATGCGAAAATCGCTAACCGTAGAAAAGATGCCCTGCACAAGTTCAGCCGTAAGCTGGTCAATCGCTGCGATGAAATCTATGTCGGTAATGTCAGTAGTTTAAAACTCGTTAAAACCACGATGGCCAAGTCAGTGCTGGACGCTGGATGGGGTCAATTAAAAACAATGCTGGACTATAAATGCGCTCACGCAGGCATTGTTTTTAAGGAAGTTGACGAGGCATACACCACCCAAACCTGTTCGAGTTGCGGCAGTTTGCCCGAGTCGAGGCCGAAAGGTATCGCAGGACTTGGAATAAGAGAATGGACGTGCAATGGGTGTGGTGTCACCCACGATCGCGATATCAACGCGGCACGTAACATTCTCGCGGCCGGACATGGTCGTCTAGCAGTAGGAACCTCCGTCCTTTAGGTCGGGGAGGATGTCAATTCTATGACGCAATTGAAGCTGTTGAGTCTACTCCTTTGTGAAATGTTGGATGACGTTAGTGCATGATGATATAGGCTAGCGTGTTGCAACACTGGGCATTGAGTTCAACGTCAGTGGAATACTAGGATTTTTCTCTATTCGAGAGTCTGCTATGTCTAAAATAATAAGAGTTCCGCGTCCAGCTGCCACACTGATTTTAACCCGTGACTGTGCGAGCGGGATTGAAGTGTATTTGATGCAGCGCACCCCTCAGGCTGTATTTATGCCTGGTTATTATGTGTTTCCTGGGGGGGCAGTCGATCCTTTGGATAGCTGTGCAAGCATGCAAGCCCTGTGTAGTGGGGTAAGTGATGCTGAGGTCAGTCGTATGCTAGGAATCCAAAGGGGTGGGCTGGCTTATATGATTGCTGCCATCCGCGAAAGTTTTGAAGAAGTCGGCCTACTTTTAGCCCATGATGCCAATGGTGACTATGTGGAAATTGCCCAACCGAGCGACGTGGAGTATTACGCTGGTTTACGTGAGCATCTGAATAATGGGCAATTGACTTTAGCGGATGTATTCCGCTCTAGGGGGCTGAATGCGGCGGTGGAGCGCTTAGCTTTTTTTAGTCACTGGATCACTCCAGAGGGGTTACCTCGTCGTTATGACACGCGATTTTTTGTAGCTGCAGCACCTCTGCAACAGACTCCTGTACCCGATGGGCAGGAAGCAGTGGATCACATCTGGATTAATCCTGCAGAGGCTTTAGCACGTGGTGAGCGTGGAGAGTTGGCGCTCTCATTGCCTACACGAAGTACTTTACAAGAATTGAGTTTATTTAATACAACCCAATCTCTGCTCGAACATACGCGTTACGCTCGACAAGTTCAGATAAAACAGTAGGGCTGTTTTCTGGATATAGTTCTAGGCTGTAGAAGTAAGGCATGTTTGCTGCAGAATGGATACTTGAGCTGTAAACCTTGCGTTTTGACAAGAGTATAGTAGGACACAACAATAGCGTTATTCAGTAGACGAAAATGAGGTTTGTGTGAAGGCATTATTGCAGCGGGTGAGTGAGGCGTGTGTGACTGTAGCAGGTCGCAAGATAGCAAATATTGATACAGGTTTACTGGTCTTAGTTGGGATTGAGCCACAGGATAATGAACAAACTGCAGAGAAGATGCTGCATAAGCTGCTTAATTATCGTGTCTTTGCTGATGAACAAGACCGAATGAATAAATCCTTGACCGATATTCAGGGCGGTTTGTTATTAGTGTCTCAGTTTACTTTAGCCGCAGATACTCGTAGTGGTTTGCGTCCAGGCTTTTCCACAGCAGCGGCGCCTGCACAAGCTGAGGCCTTGTTTGAGCAGATGGTAGTTCTAGCGCAGCAGCGTCATCCCCATGTGCAAACTGGGCAGTTTGGTGCTGATATGCAAGTACAGCTGACTAATGATGGACCTGTGACCTTTATGCTTGAGGTGCAGTAGGCGTAGTTCTAGCCAAAGTCGCTATTCAACTTCGTGCAGTATGAATATGAAGTTGAATAGTGACGCTTGTGCCTTCTCTTTAATAGGGTGGGAGGCTGTTAAGGCCGTGACTCACAGAATAGTGTTAGTGCGTTTTTAATAAGCGTAGGCTATTTAAAATCACCAGTAAACTGGCACCTAAGTCTGCAAATACTGCCATCCACATTGTAGCTTGACCATTGACTGCTAAAATTAAAAATATCAGTTTAATCGCAATAGCAAAACTGATATTTTGCTTAAGTACAACACTCGTTCGTTGAGATAAATGGATAAACTGAGGGATTTTGCGCAGATCAGTATCCATTAAAGCAATGTTAGCTGCTTCTACGGCACTGTCAGATCCTGCTGCTGCCATAGCAAAGCTGATATTCGCTTGAGCCAGTGCTGGTGCATCGTTAATTCCATCCCCAACCATACCTACGACTTGTTGAGCATTATTTTGTAAATGCTGGATATGTCTAAGCTTGTCTTCAGGCAGCATTTCACCGGTGGCTTGTTCGATACCAACTTGAGCCGCAATCGTTTCGGCAGTGTGTTGATTGTCTCCGCTGAGCATTAAAGTATGTATGCCTAGAGTGTGCAATTGAGCCACGGCGGGAGCTGCTTGCTCACGCACCGTATCGGCCACTGTGAATAAAGCTAATACGGTTGTTGTGTTAGCCAGTATTACTACGCTATGACCTTGTTGTTCAAGCTGGTTCAGTTGTACTTGAATGTGCTTGGAACTCAGCCCCAGTTCTTTAATCAAGCGATGGTTGCCTAAATAATAGCGCTGACCTTGGATCATACCGCTGCTACCACGGCCTAAAAGCGCTTCGAATTGGCTGACTTCATACCACCGATCTTTTTGTTCAAGAAAAGCAGTATGTATGGCTTGGGAAACAGGGTGGTCGGAACGTGACGCTAGACTGGCAGCTAGACGCTGGGCCTGTTGCTTAGGGCCATGGATTATCAGGCTTTGAGTGACTACTGGAGTGCCATGGGTGAGCGTTCCGGTTTTGTCGAATGCTAAAGTTGTAAGTGATTTTCCTTGCTCTAAAAATACACCACCTTTAATTAAAATACCTTGGCGGGCTGCTTGGGTTAGAGCGCTGACTACAGCTACAGGGGTGGAAATGACTAACGCACATGGGCAAGCAATGACTAAGAGCACCAACGCCTTATAAATCCAATCACTCCATAGACCGTCAAAGAATAGTGGTGGCAGGACAGCAACTAAACAGGCAATGGTCACCACGATGGGAGTGTACACTTTGGCAAAACGATCAATAAAGCGTTGAGTCGGCGCGCGGCTGGATTGTGCTTCCTCAACTGCATGAATGATTCGCGCGAGTGTGGAGTTATCCCGGGTCGCTGTGGTGATATATTCCAATGCACCTTGCATATTGATACTGCCAGCAAACAGAGGGCTATCGATGGTCTTTTCAATGGGCATGCTTTCACCGGTAATGGGCGCTTGATTGACGCTAGAGTGCCCACTTACTACGGTACCATCGAGGGGAACACGCTCTCCGGGTTGTAAGCGCACACGGCTACCAATGCTAATCATTTCGGTTTGCATCTGTTGCCATTGATCATCTATAAGTACCAAAGCACTTTCTGGAGCCAGCTCTAAAACATTATGAATGGCATAGCGGGCTCGGTCCAAGGACTTAGACTCAATCCATTCAGCTAAGGCAAATAAGAATGTCACCATAGCAGCTTCAGGCCAGTGTCCGATAAAAAGTGCCCCGGTGACAGCAATAGTCATTAAGGCGTTGATATTCAGATTTGCATTGCGAATGGCCACCCAACCTTTTTTTAATACGGGTAAACCTACTGTGGCTAGCACTGTTAGAGTTAAAATCACAACACCCCAGTGCGTATCTGCAGCGATCCATTCTAAAACTTCCGCACCAGTGGCTGCAAAACCGGCAACGATTAGCGGCCAGATGGCATGTTTAGGGGTTGGCTCCACGGTTGCTGAGCTATGTGTTTGTTGCTGTGGATTAAACCCAATACTTTTGAGCGCAGTAACAATCGTATCTAATGCATGAGCAGCATGCGTTACCGTGAGTTGGCGGCGCATCAGGTTAAACTCTACTGCACTGATTTCTGATAGCGTCTCGAGCTTGCTGCGAATGAGTTGCTCTTCAGTTGGGCAATCCATTTCAGTAATAATAAAAACACTGCTGATATGGTTGGGGTCTTTATGGGGTGGATGCGAGGCTTCGGGTTGGTTCGCAGTTGTACCGCATTCAGATTTGCAGGATTTCATAAACACTCCAAAATTTTTGGTACTGGTGTTGATTGAAGCCCTTATCATGGTGGTAAGGTCAAGGATGGTATAGCAATATCATCGCTAAGCCAGCCAGTAATGAGATCAATACCGGTAAGGCAATGTGTAGCACCATACGTTTGCCGCCAATAAAAATAGCCATGCAGGCTTTCATAATATTATTTACAGAGGCTGCAGTGATGATACCTAAAATGGCGGTGCTCTTGTCTAAGCCATTTTGCGACATACGAGTTAATGAGAGGGTTATGGCATCCACATCGGTGATGCCTGAGACAGTAGCCAAAACATAGATACCAGTATCACCGAGCCATTGTTGCAATACACTGGCCAGTAACAAAATAATGGTCAGTAAAGCCCCTAGTATAAGTGCTGATTTGAGCTCTAGAGGGTTAGTGTGTAAGGCTGGTTGTTTGATGGTTCCTCCGTTGTGATTTAGGCGCCAAATTAAGAATGCTGGTAGATACAAGGCAATTGTCATCACGATTAAAGGCAGACCCAAACTTTTAAGTAAAGCTGGGTTGATCATGATGCAATACAGCAAAATACGTAGGTACATGGTGCCGCAGGCTAGTAAAATTCCTGAAGAAAGAAGTGGTGATAGCGCTGGGGTTTGGCGAGCCATTCTAGAAAAGTGGAGGGTCAGTGCAGTGGATGAAGCTAAGCCTGCAAAGAGGCTAGTAAAGAGAATACCCCGCTCAGTTCCACCCATGCGCATGGCAAAGTAACCAACAAATGAAATGGAGGCGATGAGTACAACCATGAGCCAAATTTCATAAGGGTTCAGT
Source organism: Denitrificimonas halotolerans (assembly GCF_034259425.1). NCBI lineage: Bacteria > Pseudomonadati > Pseudomonadota > Gammaproteobacteria > Pseudomonadales > Pseudomonadaceae > Denitrificimonas > Denitrificimonas halotolerans. The sequence continues at coordinate 83,622 of NZ_JAXIVU010000007.1, read as the reverse complement.
AAGCTGTTTGGACCTAAGCCTTCGTTGGGCAGTAAAGGCAGCATGACTACGGAGATCAATAGTAATTTCAGCGCTGCATCCAGCTCATGTTCTTGTAAACGTTGCAGGGCGTTGTGAATTTCTCGTCTATTATCGAGAATAATGGTAGTAATAACGGCAGCAGTTGCCGCAATCATTATATCGACTGCGACTGCTAAGGCACCAAAGCTAAAAGTCAGCAATAAACCTATAATGCCTGTGATGCTGTAGTTGCGCATGTGCTCCATGCGTATTCGGTAAGCCATAACAGTCGTGATACAAACGGCTAATAAGGTGACAGGCAAGACCCAGATAGTCACCTCGAGGGATAGTAAGGCGGAAATGCCACCGAGCAAGCCAACTAGGGCATAAGTACGCAGGCCTGCTACTCGTTCACCAGGCTTTTGACTGCGGGTCGCCCAGCCTCGTTCCAAACCAGTTAGAGCACCTAACAATAATGCTACAGCAAGTCGGATAACGATTTGTTGTTCGCTCACAAATTGCTCAGCATAACTTTCCATAGTAGCCTCAATGATGGTGTATGTGTTGGATGGTTTGTGGACAGCCTAGGGCTAGTATGAAATATGGGCAAAAGCTAGGCTGCCGCTGCCTAGAGTGTAGATGCTTAAAATAAACGTGCCAATAGTGCTGGCACTGCAGTTTCTACGCGTAAAATACGTTCGCCTATTTGGACAGGTTGCAGGCCTGCCTGGGCGAGCAAATCGACTTCATAGGGGATCCACCCCCCTTCAGGGCCTATAGCTAAAGTCACGGGTTCAGTAAGGGCGCGAGGACACTCAGGGTAATCACCAGGGTGAGCAATGATGCCACGAGTGTTGACAGCAAGAGCAGGCAGCTCGTCTTCTACAAAAGGCTTAAAGCGCTTAGCTAAAATCACTTCAGGAAGAACTGTATCGCGCGCTTGCTCTAAACCTAATATCAGTTCCGCGTTAATGGCGTCAGGTTGTAAGAAAGGGGTTTGCCAAAAGCTTTTTTCCACTCGATAGCTGTTAATCAGCACCAAGGTGTTTACGCCCATGCTAGCAATCGTTTGTAAAGTGCGACGTAGCATTTTAGGGCGCGGCAAGGCCAAAATAAGGGTTAGGGGCAGTTTGGCTGGTGGTTGGCTGTGTAAGTTGAGCTGCAGCTCTGCGGCCTGTTGATCAATAGCTAAGATTGTGGCTTCGCCCTGTAAGCCATTTAAGCAGCCAGCGCGTAGGCTTTGTCCTACGCTGGCTTTGTGTATTTGATTCAGATGTTGCAATCGTCGATCGCTAATACGTACGCGATCAGTAGCGATAAAGTCAGTTGGGCTAACAAGTAACTGGTTCATGGTTGAACAGGCGGTTGCTGCTCATCGCTTGAAGCATCTTCAGGTCGGCGCTTTTTTTCTACAAGGCCGCCAAAGATGACACCAATTTCGTATAGGAACCACATTGGCAGAGCCAAAAGTGTTTGCGAAAAAACATCCGGTGGAGTTAATAGCATGCCTACGAGAAAACAGCCTACGATTACATAAGGACGGCTTTTACGCAGAGTGGTAACGTCGACAATACCAATCCAAGCCAGTAAAAAAGTAGCAATAGGGATTTGGAACGCTACACCAAAGGCAAAAAAGAGTGTCAAAACAAAATCGAGATACTGACCGATATCGGTCATCATTTCGACTCCTTCGGGGGTCACACTGGCAAAGAAACCGAACATAATCGGGAAGACGACAAAGTAAGCAAACGCCATGCCCGCATAAAATAGTGCAACGCTACAAACCATTAGAGGTACAGCAATGCGCTTTTCATGTTTGTATAAGCCAGGGGCAATAAAACTCCAGATTTGATACAAAATAATGGGCATGCTTAGAAAAAGGGCAACCACCATGGTCAACTTAAATGGGGTTAAGAAAGGTGATGCCACACCTGTGGCAATCATGGTCGCGCCTTCGGGTAAGTAGGCTCTTAAGGGGGCTGCAACTAAAGCGTAAATATCTTGGGAGAAATAGAACAGCGCAGCAAAAACTACTAAAACAGTAACCACAATACGCAGTAGGCGTGTACGCAGCTCGGTGAGGTGAGCAATCAGTGGCATGCTGTTATCCGTATGTTGGGAATGACTCATGATGATTGCTCTTTGTTCGCTGTAGTGTTAGCTGGGACTTCAGTTGTTGGAGTGTCTGTCTTAGGTGTTTCAAGGTCTTCAAATAAAGTTTGTGCAGGCTTATCACGAAGCATTTCATTCGTTTTTTCTGCTGTATCTTTCAGTATTTGCCGCTCTTTTTCTAAGATGCTTTCGTTGCGCAGTTCACGACGAATATCGTCTGCGCCCAATTCACGCTCAACATCTTCTTTAATTGAGGTGAACCCACGTTTGATACGGCCCATCCATAGTCCAGCTACCCTAGCAGCACCAGGTAAACGCTCTGGCCCGAGGACTAATAGGGCAACAATGCCAATTAAGATTAATTCAGAAAAGCCAAGATCAAACATGGATTAACTCATTTCTTAGACGAAGAATCTTCGACATGTTCAGCAGTCGCGTCAATGGTATGACCGGCTGCATCCGTTGTCTCTTTTTTCTGGACTGCCTCGGTAGGCTTCTCCTCGCCAGTGTCTACTGCTTTTCGAAAGCCTTTAATCGCATCGCCCAAGTCAGAGCCAACACCTTTGAGGCGCTTAGTTCCAAACAAAAGAACAACAATTGCGAGAATGATCAGTAGTTGCCAAACGCTAATACCACCCATGGAATGTACTCCGTAGTGCTGAAATTAAGAAGTTGTGCGGGCTGCTTTCTCGGCATGCCCAGATAAGCCAAAGCGTCGCTCAAGTTCATTTAATACTGTTTGCGGCTCTAAGTCTAAAGCAGAAAGCATGACTAAGCTGTGAAACCAAAGGTCAGCCGTTTCATAAATGACATCATCAGTTAGGCCAGAGCTTGACGCATCTTTGGCGGCAAGGATAGTTTCAACAGCTTCTTCACCTACTTTTTCTAGAATCTTGTTGAGCCCTTTATGGTGCAGGCTGGCCACATAAGATGTGCTAGGTTCAGCGTTTTTGCGCGACTCAATCACTTGAGCTATGCGGTGTAGAATATCGTCAGTCATTTTTATGAGCCTTGATAGATGTCATGAGGGTCTTTGAGAACAGGTTCTACAGTCTGCCATTGTTCATCCTTTAATACACGATAAAAGCAACTATGGCGGCCTGTGTGGCAAGCAATATTACCTAATTGCTCTACACGTAGAATGATAACATCAGCGTCGCAGTCTAAGCGCACTTCGTGCAACTTTTGAATGTGTCCGGACTCTTCCCCTTTACGCCAGAGTTTTTTACGTGAACGTGACCAGTAAATGGCTCTTTGTTCTTTAACCGTAAGCTCTAGAGATTCACGATTGAGCCAAGCGACCATTAAAATACGCTCGGTTTTATAGTCTTGAGCAATGGCTGGAATTAAGCCGTTGCTGTCCCACTTGATGTCATCTAACCAGTTGCTCATAGTGTCCCCAATTGTGCTGATATTTGAAAGAGCTAATGTGAAAATCGGTTTAACGGCGCAATATTAAAATTAGGCCGGCTGCGATCATTAACCAAGCGGGCCATGTAGAGAGGTCAAAAGCTAAGCCTGTTTTGCTGCTAGCAATTAATAAAGCTATTCCTAGTGCGATATTGAGCCATTTACTTGTGCTATGGGTTTGCACCGGCGGGGCGCTGAGTTGTTCAAAACTATTACGCACCATATTGGTTAAATGCGGTAGCTTTTCAATTTGTTGCTGTAAATGCCCCAAAACATGTTTAGGCATATAACGTTCGCGCATCCAACGCTCTAAATAAGGCTGAGCGGTGCTCCACAAGTCAAGATCAGGGTAGAGTTGTCGGCCCAAACCCTCAATATTGAGTAAAGTCTTTTGTAATAAAACCAGTTGTGGTTGGACTTCCATATTAAAGCGTCGAGCAGTCTGGAATAGATTAAGCAGTAAATGGCCAAAAGAAATTTCTTTCAGTGGACGCTCAAAAATTGGCTCGCACACCGTACGAATTGCTGCTTCAAACTCGTTGACGCGTGTGTCGCTTGGTACCCAACCAGAATCAATATGTAGCTGCGCCACTCTGCGGTAATCCCGCTTAAAAAATGCCAGCAGGTTACGCGCTAGGTAGTCTTGGTCTTCAGGGGTTAATGAGCCAATAATACCGCAGTCGATAGCAATATACTGTGGATCCCATGGTGTGTGGGTGCTCACAAAAATATTACCTGGGTGCATGTCTGCATGGAAAAAACTGTCGCGAAAGACTTGGGTGAAAAAAATTTCCACACCGCGTTCTGCCAGTTTTTTTAAGTCAGTGCCTTGATCAATTAAGGCCGTCATATCAGTGACAGGGATGCCATAAATGCGCTCCATGACTAAGACGCGAGGACGGCTCCATTGCCAGTAAATTTCAGGTACATAAAGAAGTTTAGAGCCAGCGAAGTTACGGCGCAGTTGACTGGTGTTTGCCGCCTCGCGCAGCAGATCCAACTCATCGTAAATGGTTTTTTCGTAATCACTCACCACTTCTATGGGGCGTAAGCGGCGCGCATCAGGGGAGGCGCGTTCAGCGATGCGAGCTAGTAAGTGGAGCCAAGCTAAATCTTGCGCAATAATTGGCTTGAGTCCTGGACGTATTACTTTTACGACTACGTCTTCACCGCTTTTGAGTTGTGCAGCATGGACTTGAGCGATGGAGGCAGAAGCTAGAGGCACATGAGTGAAGGACTTAAACACGTCTGAGATGGATGCACCCAATTGTTCTTCAATGAGGCGGATGGACTCTGCTGAAGAAAAGGGTGGGACTTGGTCCTGTAACTTAGCCATTTCGTCAGCAATATCTGGCGGCAGTAAGTCACGTCGGGTGGATAAAATTTGTCCAAACTTAATAAATACAGGACCTAAATCTTCCAGAGCTAAACGTAATGCTTCGCCACGGGCTAAGGTGCTCTCATGACGGGGAAATAGTCGCCATGGCATCAGGTATTGCAATATGTGTAAATGCCAAGGCAAAGGTAGAGCAAAGAGCAAATCATCAAGGCGGTAACGTATTGTCACGCGTAAAATACGCCACAGGCGGCGGATAGCAAGCAACTTCATAGAGGCTTTGGATTCCGTTTAAGTAAAAGCGCAACGCGTGCGTCAAGTCGGTCTAAGTCAATTTTAAGCTGGTCTATTTCGCTAAAGCGCACCTGAGCCTCAGAGTGACCCACTAAGGTGCGGGACTCTTCTGCTAAGTAGTCAGCACTGTTGAGGTGTAAGCTTTGCATAGCCTGCAATGCCCAATGATGGCGGCTGCGTAAGTGGCCGCTTAACAAAGCTGTAGGCACGGGGCCGAGCCAACGGGACACTTCATACTCCCAGTCTAACTCTAAGTTTTGCAGAATATCAGAGAGTTCCAACAGGAGGCTGCTATTACCATCTAAAACAACGTCAGGGTGATGCAGTACAGGGCTTTTATCTGGACTGGTCATCAGTTTCAGTAAGAGACTTGCTGGCGCTGTTAAAGTGCAATCTGCTGGTGCATGCCAAGAATGAGTCAATTGCAAACCTGTTTCTAATGGAATTAAGTACAGTGTTATTTCCGGTTGGGTGCAATTGATTGCAATCACTTGACCGGTCAAAGCGCTCATGCGTGCTTGCACTGTACTGTCTAATTGCAGTATACGGTTGATCGCTGTTTCAGCGCTGGCAAAAGCAAACTGGGTGAACATTAAGGCTTGATTCCACGGTGTAAGGCGACAATTCCACCGGTCATATTATGGAATGTAACACGTTCAAAACCAGCCTCATTCATCATACTTTTGAGGGTTTCCTGATCTGGATGCATGCGAATGGACTCAGCTAAATATCGGTAGCTATCAGCATCATCCGTTATGATTTTTCCGGCTAATGGCATAAATTTAAATGAATAGGCATCGTAAAACTTTGATAGCAGGGAATTCTTAGGTTTTGAAAACTCCAGTACTAGCAAACGGCCGCCAGGCTTTAATACACGTAGCATCGAGCGTAGAGCGTCTTCTTTATGAGTGACGTTACGTAGTCCAAAAGCGATGGTGACCACATCAAAGTGATTGTCAGGGAAGGGCAGCTTCTCCGCATCGGCTTGAACAAAGTGAACATTGTGAGCAATGCCTTTATCTAATAGGCGGTCACGGCCTACTTTCAGCATAGAGTCGTTGATGTCAGCAAGTACTACTTCGCCTTCAGGGCCAACGAGGCTAGAGAATTTACGGGTTAGATCACCAGTTCCACCGGCAATGTCGAGTACTTTATTACCACGACGTACACCAGATAACTCGATTGTAAAACGTTTCCAAAGACGATGCATGCCGCCGGAGAGGACGTCATTCATAATATCGTAACGGGCGGCAACGGAATGGAAAACTTCGGCAACTTTTTCTGCCTTTTTGCTTTCAGGCACATTTTCAAAACCGAAGTGAGTGATTGGCTCGTTGGAATTGGGCTCGCGTTGATTGCTCATAAAACTTCACCTTAGACAGAATATCTAGCATTCTAATACTCACAGCGCTGTTTGTCTTGACACGAGGCAGATTAGAGGCAATATCGCTGCGTACAGTATTGATAATACAGCTCTTTAAGGAGCACATAGGGGTATAAATGAGCAAAATTGTAGTTGAGCGAGAGCATAATTTGGGACGTGATGTTGCACGTGAAAAAGCCCAACAGCTGGCTGATCGATTGGTCCAGCAATATGATGTCACTTATAAGTGGGTTGGAGATACGCTAGAGTTTCATCGTACTGGAGCCAGTGGAAGCATTGACGTCGAAGAAGATAAGGTACGTGTCAATCTGAAGCTGGGGCTTTTGCTGTCGGGCTTGAGCGGGACGATTAAACGGGAAATTGAAGATGCCCTTGATAAGCGTTTAGCTTAAGTAGGGATAAAGCGGTGGCTTAAGCACGCAGGTCATGCGTGTTTGAGCTACGGATATAATGTTATACATGGCACAATAGTTTTGCTGTGTAGAGCTGTCAATTGTGCTTGTGTTTTCAAGGTTCGTTCAGAGCATGAGGCGTACAACAGATTCGTTAGGGTCGCGTGATTGCCCCGCAGCACGGAGTTGATCTAAGTAGGTTTGCCAGAGTTGCTCTTGTTGAGTTGCAAGCTGGTGTAGGTAGGTCCAAGTATAAATACCGCTGTCATGACCGTCATCAAAGGTGAGTTTCAGGGCGTAATGACCTGCTGCTTCTACGTGGGTGAGGGCTACGTTAGCTTTACCGTGTTGAAGTATCGGGTTGCCATGACCTTGCACTTCTGCGGATGGGGAGTGCACACGTAAAAACTCAGCTGGTAATGAGAATGTTTGTCCGTCAGCATAGCCCAATTCGAGAGTTTTTGAGCTTTTGTTGAGTTTAATGCGTGTAGGAATCATGCTGTTCTCACTTGAATAGAATGTGCCGACACTTGAGTGTCAGCACAAGCCTAACGGATTATAAAATATAGCGCGACAGATCTTCATCTTCGGCCAGTTCGCCGAGGTGTTGATCTACATAGGCTGCGTCAATTTCCAGTGCTCTATTACTGTACTTTTCAGCCAGTTCAGCAGCATCAAAAGACACTTCTTCGAGTAGGCGCTCAAGCAGCGTATGTAAGCGACGAGCACCGATATTTTCAGTTTTTTCGTTCACTTGCCAAGCAATTTGTGCAATACGCTCAATACCACTTTCGGTAAAGGTTACATTGAGGCCTTCAGTGGCTAGAAGCGCAACATATTGCTCAGTGAGAGAAGCATCAGGCTCGCTGAGAATACGCTTAAAGTCATCAGGCGTAAGGGCTTTCAGTTCAACGCGAATTGGTAGGCGACCTTGTAGTTCAGGTACTAAATCACTGGGTTTACTCAGGTGGAACGCGCCAGAAGCGATAAACAGAATGTGGTCTGTTTTGACCATGCCCAGTTTAGTACTAACAGTGCAACCTTCAATCAGTGGTAATAAATCACGTTGCACGCCTTCACGAGATACATCTGCACCACCGGCATTGCCACGTTTGGAAATTTTGTCAATTTCATCTAAGAAGACAATACCATTTTGTTCAACAGCTTCCAGTGCGCGGACTTTAATATCTTCTTCATTGACCAGCTTTGCTGCTTCTTCATCACGAATGAGTTTCATGGCATCGGCAACACGTAGCTTGCGGCTTTTGGTTTTGCCTTTGCTTAAACCTGAGAAGAGGCTTTGTAGCTGGCTGGTCATTTCTTCCATGCCCGGTGGGGTCATGATTTCTACGCCAGCAGGCGCTTCAGCAACATTGATTTCAATTTCTTTATCGTCTAACTGCCCCTCGCGTAAGCGCTTACGGAACAGTTGGCGTGTGCTCGAGTCGGTGCGTTCTGCGGTATCGTCTAAGCCTTGGCGAGCCGGCGGTAGTAAGGCGTCTAAGATACGCTCCTCAGCAGCATCTTCAGCGCGATTACGCATACTTTTCATTTCTTGCTCGCGCAGCATTTTTACTGCGGCATCGGCAAGATCACGAATGATCGATTCAACATCGCGACCAACATAGCCTACTTCGGTAAATTTAGTTGCTTCAACCTTAATAAAAGGTGCATTCACGAGTTTGGCTAAGCGGCGGGCAATTTCAGTTTTACCGACACCGGTTGGGCCAATCATTAAAATATTTTTTGGAGTTACTTCATTACGCAGGTCCGAGGACAACTGCATGCGTCTCCAACGGTTGCGCAGGGCAATCGCAACCGCACGTTTGGCATCATTTTGGCCAACAATATGGCGGTTGAGCTCATGCACAATTTCACGAGGTGTCATGGACATTATGGGTCTCCGAGGTGCGCTTAAATGGCGCTATCCTGCTCTTCGATAGTCAAGTTTTGGTTGGTGAATACACAGATAGAACCGGCAATATGCAAGGCTTTTTCTGTGATTTCACGTGCCGACAGGTCGCTGTTTTCTAACAGGGCAAGGGCTGCTGCTTGAGCAAAACCTCCGCCAGAACCCATGGCGATCAGGCCGTGTTCAGGTTCTACAACGTCACCATTACCAGTAATAATGAGAGAGGCATCTTTGTTGGCTACGGCCAACATGGCTTCAAGGCGGCTTAAGGAGCGGTCGGTCCGCCAGTCTTTGGCTAACTCAACGGCTGCGCGCACTAAGTGGCCTTGATGTTTTTCCAGCTGACCTTCGAAGCGCTCAAATAAAGTAAAAGCGTCAGCAGTAGCACCGGCAAAGCCTGCCAGTACTTGGCCATGATAGAGGCGACGCACTTTTTTAGCATTGCCTTTCATAACAGTATTGCCAAGGGAAACTTGGCCGTCACCACCCATTACGACTTTGCCGTTGCGACGAATTGAAACAATTGTGGTCAAGGGAAATTCTCCACGCTGATGGGCAAATGCCCTGATTAATAAGATATGGGGATGAATTGTGCAGGGTTCAAGGGGGTTATTAGAAATCTAGGAATTTTATAATGCTATAGAGGCGCTTTAAGTGTCTGGAGTAATGAATACGTGCGTCATTCCCTATATGTGATGCAGTTTTGAGAGCTTGGTATAACAGCATGACAGGACGGAGACTCTAAGTATGCTGTGGGCATACTTAGAGTCTATGGCGGTGCAAAAGTTAACGACTTTTACGTTGTAGTAAGAGATTGTTAAAACCGTTAGCCGCCAATTGTTTTTGCGCAACAGCTAACTGTTCACGACTTACAAAAGGGCCAACCAGTACACGGTGCCAGGTTTTATCTGCAACTTGACCTGCTTCAATGTGAACATTTTGACCGCTGAGTAAGAGTTGTGCACGTACGCTTTCAGCCTTGGAGCGCTCAGGGAAAGAGCCAGCCTGTAAGTAAAACTGAGTTTTGCTTTCTTTTTTAGCGGGTGGCGGAGGTGGCGGTGTTTTGCCATCCAAAATTGCCTGCGCTCGAGCGGCCTCAGCTTTTTTTGCCTCATCCACTTGTTTCTTAGTTGGTGGTGGCGGTGGTGGCGGTGTTTTTTCGGGTAACGCCTCCGGCGGAACAATCACTTCAGACTCAGATAATAAGGTGTAAAACTCAAACTTAGGCTTATTCGCAGTGTCTTCCTTTGTTTGTGGCGTAGGTTTTTTTTCAGTTACAGTTGGTTCGCGCTTGATTGTCTCCTGCCCGGGTTCAAAGCGAAATAATGACATCGCAAAAATACCGATAATCAGGCCAGAAATGACCCAGATTAGCGGATGTATAGGCTTTTTAGCTGGTGTCTGATAGCGGCTTGCGCCCCTTTTTGGCGCTGCCTTTTTACGTGCAGCCATGTTACATGCGCTCCAAAGTCTGTAGCCCTAACAGCTCGAGACCTTGCTTTAAAGTACGGCCGGTAAGGGCTGCAAGGCGTAAACGACTGTGTCGGGTCGCTTCATCTTCTGCTGATAAAATAGGGCAGTTTTCATAGAAGCTTGAAAATTGTCCAGCTAACTCATACAGGTAGGTACAGAGGATGTGGGGAGTGCCTTTATCAGCAATATTGTAAAGTACTTCAGTAAAGCGTTGTAGGCTCGCGGCAAGTACTTGTTCAGATTCGCTGGTAAGCTGAATTTTACCAGGTAGCGTAGAGTTCATTGTGAAGTCGGTGCGTCTAAAAACGCTTGCTACACGGGTGTAGGCATACAGTAGGTAAGGCGCTGTATTGCCTTCAAAGCTGAGCATTTGATCAAAGTTAAAACTGTAATCGCTGCTACGGTGCTTGCTGAGATCTGCATATTTGACCGCACCAATACCTACCGCTTGGGCGATCTTTTGTAGTTCACTTTCTTCGAGCTTAGGGTTCTTTTCTTTAACTAGAGTATAAGCGCGTTGCTCTGCCTCATTGAGTAAATCTACCAGCTTGACTGTACCGCCATCACGGGTTTTGAAAGGGCGACCATCAGGGCCATTCATGGTGCCGAAACCCATGTGCTCTAGCTGCATTCCAGGGTGAACAAAGTCGGCATGCCGAGCTACGGCAAAGACCATTTGAAAGTGTAAAGCTTGGCGTTGGTCAACAAAGTATAGCGCTCGGTCTGCCTTGAGCGTTTGGCTGCGGTAGCGCATTGCAGCTAAGTCAGTGGTGGAATACAGGTAGCCGCCGTCAGCTTTTTGTACGATGACTGGCAAAATTTTATCTTCGCTGTTTTTAAACTCATCTAAAAAGACGCATTGAGCACCGGCGTCTTCAGTCAATAAGTTTTTCTCACGGAGATCAGCTACAACCTGAGCCAAGTCATCATTGTAAGAGCTTTCACCACGGACATCATCCATGCTGAGCTTGACACCTAAACGGTCGTACAGCTCTTGGCAGTGGCTGAGTGAAACATTATTAAACTGTTGCCACAGGCGTAAGCATTCTGGATCGCCAGCCTGTAATTTGACTACCAATCCGCGAGCCTGCTCAGCAAACTCTGGGGACTCATCAAAGCGTTGCTTGGCAGCACGGTAAAAGGCTTCTAAGTCTGACAGTTGAGTTTCGGTGGCGCTAGGATTTTCTAAGAGGTAGGCTAAAAGCATACCGAATTGAGTGCCCCAGTCGCCGACGTGATTTTGGCGGATCACATCGTGGCCTAAAAACTCTAAAACACGTGCCACTGCATCACCAATAATGGTGGAGCGTAAGTGACCAACGTGCATTTCTTTGGCTAAATTAGGTGAAGATAAGTCTACCACCACACGCTGAGCGGGCTGCTGCTGAGCAACACCAACTTGTGCGTCGGTTAAAGCTGCATCTAAACGCTGTGCTAAAGCGTCGTGATTTTGGAAAAAGTTTAAAAAACCTGGGCCAGCAATAGCCACTTCGCGCACTTGCGGATCTTCTGGCAGGGCCTTAACGAGTCGTTCAGCTAAATCGCGTGGCTTCATTTTGGCCGGCTTAGCCAACATCATGGCGATATTGCTAGCGAAGTCGCCGTGGGATTTATCCCGCGTGTTCTCCACTTGAATATTGGCTACAAAATCTTCGGGAAGGATTCCTTCGCTGATAAGTTGATTGACTGCGAGCTGAATTAGATTGCGGATACTGTCTTTCATAATTTCTCTTAACGAAGGCGAATCAGCGAAAAGGTGCTGAGTAAAATGGTCTATTATCGACTTCCTGAGCGAATGCTTCAAGCAGCAAGGGAGTCAAGGTGTTTAAAATAAATCAATTGGGTCGACATCGATGGACCAACGGCTCTGCCGTGCGCTAGGTAGAACTTCTAGATTACTGCATAAAGGAGTAAGCAAACGATGGAGTTGAGCTCGGTTATTGGCTTGTAATAACAGTTGTGCTCGGTAGCGACCAGCGCGGCGTTCCATAGGAGAGGAGACTGGACCTAGCAACTCCACACCTTCAATTTTAAGCTGCTGTAATAGTTGCTCGGCAATGCTATACGCATCCTCTAGGAACATATCAGCCAGTTCTGGCTTTAAGGCATCAGCCCTTAATAAAGCTAAATGACTAAAAGGAGGTAGCCCCGTACTGCAGCGTTCATTTAAGGCTTGCTCGGCAAAGGCAAAATAACCCTGTTCACTTAACTGTACCAGTAAAGGATGGTCAGCGAGCTCACTCTGAATAATAACGCGCCCAGGATCGCCAGCGCGTCCAGCGCGGCCTGCTACTTGCACAATTAATTGTGCCATTTTCTCGCCAGCGCGAAAGTCAGCAGAAAATAATCCACCATCAGCATTTAAAATTGCTACCAAGGTGACGCGGGGAAAGTGGTGTCCTTTAGCTAGCATTTGCGTGCCAATCATAATACAAGGATCGCCACTATTAATGGTGCCTAATAAAGCATCCATTGAACCCTTACGTGCAGTACTGTCGCGGTCAATACGCAACACAGGCGTATTGGGAAATAAAATTTGTAGACGTTCTTCTGCGCGCTCGGTACCGGCACCTACTGGACGTAAATCAATTTTGTTACAGCTAGGGCAATGGTGTGGACGTATTTCAACATGGCCGCAGTGATGGCAGCGTAATTCATTGTAGCGTTGATGTAAGGTTAGACGAGCATCACACTGTGAGCATTGGCTCATCCAACCACAATCGTTGCACATTAAGACCGGTGCAAAGCCACGGCGATTAAGAAAAACTAAAACTTGTTGGCCTGCTTCAAGGGTTTTACGAATCTCTTTTTGCAGTGGTGCGCTGATGCCGGAATCCAGAGGTAAGCTGCGCACATCTAGACGAATAAATTTCGGTTGGATTGCGCCGCCGGCACGTTTATTCAGGCGTAATAAGGCAAAACGCCCACTATGGGCATTATGCAAGCTTTCTAAGCTAGGTGTGGCTGAGCCTAACACCACCGGCACATTGGCAGCGCGTGCGCGGACTAAGGCTAAATCCCGTGCATGGTAGCGTAGACCTTCTTGTTGTTTATAAGATGAGTCGTGCTCTTCATCAATAATAATCAGACCCAGTTGTTGCAATGGGGTAAAGAGTGCGGAGCGGGTACCAATAATGATATCGGCATGACCTGAGCGCGCAGCAAGCCAAGCCTCTAAACGCTCACGATCATTAACATGAGAGTGCAGTAATGCAATACGGGCATTAAAACGCTTGGTAAAACGCTCTAGAGTTTGTGGGCCTAGATTGATTTCAGGGATCAAGACCAAGACCTGCTGACCTGCTGCCAAAGTTTCACGGATCAGTTGTAAGTAAACTTCTGTTTTACCGCTGCCAGTGATACCAGCAAGTAAGTAAGTTTTAAAAGTTTTCTGATTGGCATGAATAGCATTGAATGCCGCTTGCTGCTCATCATTAAGGGGCAGTTCTGGTTGTGCCAGACTGGGTGTTTTGTGTGGCGTATCTTGTAATTGTAAAAGGTGCTGGGTGACGAGCCCTTTTTTTAATAAAGCCGTGACGCTGTCTTTACTGATGCCAAATTGCTCTAGGCGTTCATGGGCAATTCCTTGGCTATGTTGAGCTAATACTTTTATTGCTGCGAGCTGCCGCGGTGCTCGAATTAATAAAGAGTCTTCTAAATTCAGTGGTCGTTTAGCCTGCCATATTTTTTTCTGGCGTGCTTCAGCAGGTTCACCTTGGCGCAGTAAAGTCGGTAAAGCCCAACTAAAGGTATCGCCTAAGCTATGCTGATAGTACTGCGCAGCCCACAAGCATAGACGCATGATGTCATCCGGCAAGAGCGGTTGGCTATCGAGTAGTTCTAATGCATCTTTAAGTTTATCCGTAGGCACATTGGTGGTGGTTGCTGTCTCAACTAAAATTCCAATCATTTCGCGACGACCAAAAGGTACGCGCACACGTACGCCGGGCTGCCAGGCAGACTCTGGAATTTGCGCCGGTGCACGATAGTCAAAGAGTCGGCGCAGTGGCGATGGTAAAGCGATACGTAAATAGCGTTCAGTCACACCTATACCCCAAAGGTTGATGGCGTTATCTTAGCGTATTAACTGGAGCGTTGCTTTTGCTATGGGCGGTCTTTGCTTGTGAGCTTCCTTCGGTTTTGATTAAGCGCGCAAGGTTTGTTTGGCCATGTAAGCGATAATCATGGCTAGATAAAATAGAGATTGTGTTGCATTGCAAGTGCTTGTAGCGGTTTTTTTGAGCAGCAACGGAGTATCTGTTCATGATTGAATGTATTTGGAGTTGCACGAGTTGTTAGTTGTACAGTTTGGCTGGCTGTTTGTAAGGCGTTAATTATGAGCGCTTTATGTAAGAGGTAACATACCTTAAGGGCTCAATATGAAAGTCGTTGCTAGGTATTGGTAAAACTGTTCTGCCATTTCAGTGGCTAGCCAGATACTATGACCTTTGCTTTGAACGGAGTTGGTGCTCATTGTTATCAAAATCGCGTAAGACCTCGTACTTTTAGTGCAGGGATGGATAGCGAGGGCTGCGTAAGCAGCCCCTTAACCCCTTAACCCCTTAACCCCTTAACCCCTTAAACAGACTGCTATAGTCTTTGCAGTATAGGTTGATACTGGTATTGTATACAGCATGATAAGGTACACCAAAACATTAAAAGTCCGTGTCCGAGACAGGCATGTGCCCTTGCTGAACCGCATGGCTCGCAGCGTCAATTTCGTTTGGAACTTTGTTAATGAATTAAGTCAACGCTCGATTAAAGAGCGTGGTGTGTTTTTGTCTGCTTTTGATATGCATCCCTACACAAAGGGCGCAGGTAAAGAGCTTGGGCTGCACAGCCAAACCTTACAGTGCATCGCGGGTGAGTATGTCACACGCAGCAAGCAGTTTAAGAAGGTGCGGTTGAACTGGCGCAAATCAGGCGGTGTACGTCGCTCACTGGGCTGGATACCCGTCAATACAGGTGCGGCGCAATGGAAAAATGGTCAGGTCTACCACAACGGCCACTATTTTAAAGTGTGGGATAGCTACGGTTTGAGCCAATATAGATTCCGCTCTAGTAGCTTCAACGAAGATGCCCGTGGCCGTTGGTACTTCAATGTAGTGGTTGATGTGGAGGTCGAGCCAATCAAAGGCCAAGACCGTATCGGTATTGACCTGGGTTTGAGCGACACTGCCACCTGCTCGGATGGCATAGAACTGGAAGCGGGCCGCTTCTACCGTGGCCTTGAGGAAAAATTAGCCATAGCGCAACGAGCCAGAAATAAAACCCAAGTCAAAACCATTCATGCGAAAATCGCTAACCGTAGAAAAGACGCATTGCGCAAGTTCAGCCGTACGCTGGTCAACCGCTGCGGTGAAATCTATGTCGGTAATGTCAGTAGCTTAAAACTCGTTAAAACCACGATGGCCAAGTCAGTGCTGGACGCTGGCTGGGGTCAATTAAAAACAATGCTGGACTATAAATGCGCTCACGCAGGCATTGTTTTTAAGGAAATTGACGAGGCATACATCACCCAAACCTGTTCGGATTGTGGCTGTTTGCCCGAGTCGAGGCCGAAAGGTATCGCAGGACTTGGAATAAGAGAATGGACGTGCAGTGGGTGTGGTGTCACCCACGATCGCGATATCAACGCGGTACGTAACATTCTCGCGGCTGGGCATGGTCGTCTAGCAGTAGGAATCCCCGTCCTTTAGGTCGGGGAGGATGTCAATTCCGCTTTCACTGACTATATCAACAGCTTAAATACATCAGACCGAAGAGTTATAGATTTTTTATGCCATCAATCGATTATAAAAGTGGAATTTTAAAGGCGCTGTTAATCGTTGCAGCATTATTTGTTGTTTTAGCAGGGCTGAAAATCGCAGCGAATATTTTGGTGCCATTTTTGCTGTCGTTATTTATCGCGATCGTATGTCATCCATTGGTTAAAAAGATTGAACGTTTTAAGGTGCCTAAGCCGTTAGCTATTTTAGGCGTGGTGTTAGTGATAGTGACGTGCGCTGTTTACTTAGTAGGGTTAGTGGGGCGATCTTTACTCGAGATGTCACAGCTTTTGCCGGGCTACCTTGAGCAGCTCAGAGGGGAGATCACTTGGGTTGTTGACCGTTTAGCAGAGTTTAATATTGTTGTTTCTCGAGACTTAATAACGGAATATTTTAACCCAGGTGTGGCTATGCGCTTAGTGGCCGAGACCCTAAGCAGCTTAGGCGACGTGATGAAAAACCTGTTTTTAGTAATTATTACTGTGGTTTTTATGTTATTTGAGGCCTCTTCTTTGCGTCAAAAGGTTTATCTGGCTTTAGATGAGCCGGACATTAAAATGCAACAAATAGAGCGCTTTTTATCTTCGGTTAATAACTATCTAGCCATTAAAACTCTGGTGAGTGTGGCAACAGGGTTTTGTGTAACTGTGATGCTGTGGGCAGCAGGTTTAGATTTCTATTTGTTGTGGGGCGTTTTAGCTTTTCTACTTAACTATATTCCGAATATTGGCTCAATTATTGCTGCAATCCCCGCTATTTTATTGGCGGCGCTGCAGTTTGGTTTAGCACCTGCTGGCTTTATCGGTTTAGGTTATTTAGCCATTAATACTATCATTGCGAATTTGATTGAGCCGCGTTATTTAGGGCGTGGCTTAGGGCTGTCAACCTTGGTGGTGTTTTTGTCTTTGGTATTTTGGGGTTGGTTACTAGGCAGTGTCGGGATGCTGTTGTCTGTGCTCTTAACCATGGTTATTAAAATTGGCTTAGAGAACTCACAAGATGGCAAATGGATTGCTATTTTATTGTCCGGAGAGGTCAGTGAAGACGCTGAGGTGACGCAGGACTGATTCTTGGAGGTATGACTCAGCAACACCTAATCACGGAGTTTCCTTTGCAATGAAGCGGGTGTAGGAGGATGCCAAGCTCAATTAGGTGAAGGGTTAAGAGGAGCGCTTGGCTCCTAGTATTTTTTATGTTGGGTTCGGCGGCGCTGTGGGCGCTGGCCTTGGCATTGTAAACCGTTGAAGCGAATTTGACTCACTTGCTTAATAAGTCTATGCAGTTCATCCAACATCGGCGCCATAAACTGGTTATAGCTGATACGTTTTTCTGCAATGGCTTCCAGTTGTGACTCCCATTGCGCGGTCATGTCGGGTCGTACCATCAACTCCGGTAACGCCAAAATAAGTCGTCGACCAACATCTGTCGCGTGAATTTCTTTACCCTTTTTATGTAGAAAACCACGTTTAAACAACAACTCAATAATCCCTGCACGGGTAGCCTCGGTGCCGAGCCCATCAGTTTCACGTAGTACTTTTTTAATCTCAGGGTTAGAGACGTAGCGGGCAATTCCGGTCATGGCCGAGAGTAAAGAGGCATCGGTGAAATGTTTGGGCGGAGTGGTTTGCTTTTCATCTAAATCACCGTTGGTGCATTGCACCTGCTCGCCTTGGTTCACAGCAGGCAATGTAGTCGCCGAGAATGCCGGATCTTCTTCTTTGCTTTTGCGTGTCGGTAATAGTGCTTTCCAACCTTGGCTGATTATTTCTTTTTGCCGGTTGATAAATAGGCCGCCGGCTACTTGGGTATCAATATGCCTTTCTTGGTAGGTGAAAGGCGGATAAAACTGCATGATGTATTGGCGTGCTACTAATTCGTAGATCTTGTGTTCATCGCTGGTTAAACGGCTGCCAGTTAGATTGCGGCTGGTGGGGATAATAGCGTGATGAGCACCGACTTTACTATCATTCCAAGCTTTTGATTGCAGTGATAAATCTGCGTGTTGTACAGCCGTAGCTAAAATTGTACTGGTCGCACTGATAGCTTGGGTTACCGAGTGTTTATCGGAGTAATGGCCTTTTGGCAGGTAACGGCAGTCGGAGCGTGGATAGGTAATTAATTTGTGTGTTTCATAGAGTTTTTGGCAAATATCGAGGGTTTTTTGAGCGTTAAAATTAAAGCGTTTCGAAGCGTCAATCTGTAGGGTGGATAAATTGTAAGGCAATGGTGGTGTTTGTTTTTTCAGGCTGTGATTCACCGCTAGAACTGTACCGGGCTGATTGAGTACTTTACTGAGAACTGTTTCAGCCAATTTCTTCAAAAGAACCCGTCCATCTTCATCCATATAAGGTTCGCAAGCAGCGCTAGGTTTCCATTTGGCAGTATAAGTTTGATTTTGGGCTGTAGTCAGTTCAATAAAAACTTCATAAAAAGGCTGACTGACAAAATTTTCAATTTCTAGATCGCGATGTACAACTAGGCCGAGAATAGGTGTTTGCACTCGACCGATAGATAATACACCTTGGTAACCTGAGGCTTGGCCTTGCAGGGTGCAGAGTCGAGTCATATTGATACCATATAACCAATCCGCGCGGGCGCGGGCTAATGCTGAAGTGGCTAAGGGAATAAAATCACTATTGCGGCGCATGTCTTTTAAAGAGCGCTTGATAGCATCGGGGTTCATATCGCTAATCAGGCAGCGCTGAGTTGCCATACGCTTAGCTTTAGATACACCGCTGTAGTTGATTACTTCATCGACTAAGATCTGGCCAACGCGGTCGGGATCACCCATGTTGACTAAAACATCGGCTTGTTTAATCAGTTTTTTCACTACATTTAATTGCTTGCGCGTGGCTGGTTTTATCTGATATTGCCATTGCTTAGGCACTATGGGTAAATGCTCTTTACGCCACTTTTTATACTCGGGGTCATAGGCGTCGGGCTCAGCTTGCTCCAGTAAATGGCCAATGCACCAAGTCACCACATCACCGTTTGCCAGAGTAATAAAACCATCACCTGAGCGATGGGGTTTAGGTAAGACCGCGGCAACAGCACGGCCGACACTGGGCTTTTCCGCTATATAGACGATCACTTAGCTTTCCATCTGAATGACAGCATGAGACTTAAACAAACCAGTATATTGATTGGTGAGTTTTTATCAAAATCGCGTAAGACCTCGTACTTTTAGTGCGGGGATGGATAGCGAGGGCTGCGTAAGCTGTCCCTTAACCCCTAAACAAACACGCTAAATTCTTTGTAGTATAGGTTGGTGCTGGTATTGTATACAGTATGATAAAGCACACTAAAACACTAAAACACTAAAACACTAAAACACTAAAACACTAAAACACTAAAACACTAAAACATTAAAAGTTCGAGTCCGAGACAGGTATGTGCCCCTGCTAAACTGCATGGCTCGCAGCGTTAATTTCGTTTGGAACTTTGTTAATGAATTAAGTCAACGCTCGATTAAAGAGCGAGGTGTGTTTTTGTCTGCTTTTGATATGCATCCCTACACTAAGGGCGTGGGTAAATAGCTGGGCTTGTACAGTCAGACCTTACAGTGCATTGCAGGTGAGTATGTCACGCGCCGTAAGCAGTTTAAGAAGGTGCGGCTGAACTGGCGCAAATCAGGTGGCGCTAGGTTGGATTCCCGTTAATACAGCTGCGGCGCAGTGGGGAAATCCTTGGTTTAACAGACATTGCCACCTGCTTGGACGGCACCAAGCTGGAAGCGGGCCGCTTCTATCGTGGCCTTGAGGAAAAGTTGGCCATCGCTCAACGAGCCAGAAATAAAACCCAAGTCAAAACCCTTCATGCGAAAATCGCTAACCGTGGAAAAAATGCCCTGCACAAGATCAGCCGTAAGCTAGTCAATCGCTGCGGTGAAATCTATGCGGGCAATGTCAGTAGCTTAAAACGCGTTAAAACCACGATGGCCAAGTTAGTGCTGGATGCTGGCTGGGGGCAATTAAAAACAATGCTGGACTATAAATGCGCTCACGCAGGCATTGTTTTAAGGAAATTGACGAGGCATACACCACTCAAACCTGTTCGAGTTGTGGCAGTTTGCCCGAATCGAGGCCGAAAGGTATCGCAGGACTTGGAATAAGAGAATGGACGTGCAGTGGCTGTGGTGTCATCCACGATCGCGATATCAACGCGGCACGGAACATTCTCGCGGCCGGGCATGGTCGTCTAGCAGTAGGAATCCCCGTCCTTTAGGTCGGGGAGGATGTCAAAGTTAGATTTTAAGAGTCAGTGTGATGTCGTTGGCGTAAAGCTGTGCCTCATGGTATGAATAAACACAGTATCTTTATTGAATGAGGAGAAGGTCATGAGTAAAAAAGTAGCGATTATCTTATCGGGGTGTGGTGTATTCGATGGTGCAGAAATTAACGAAACCGTCTTGACTGCATTACGTTTAGATCAACTGGGTGCTAAGGTTGAATTTTTTGCGCCTGATATCTTGCAAACAGCCGTGGTGAATCACCAAACCAATGAGCCTACGAATGAGCAGCGTAATGTATTGGTTGAGTCCTGTCGTATTACGCGCGGCAAGTCCCGTGATGTACGTGAATTGAAGGCTGCCGATTTTGATGCGTTGATTTTACCCGGTGGTTTTGGTGTGGCCAGTAATTTATCTGACTTTGCCAGCAAAGGCGCAGCTTGCACTGTACAAAAGGATACTTTAGCAGCGATTTTAGGGTTTAAAGATGCTAAGAAACCCGTGGGGTTAATTTGTATTTCACCTGCGCTATCGGCGAAGATTTATGGTGAGGGTGTACGTTGTACTATTGGTACTGATGCTGGTACTGCAGCAGTGGTAACGCAAATGGGTGCACAGCATCAAGACACAGCAGTTGATGGTATTGTCGTGGATGAAGTGCACCGTCTTGTGACTACACCGGCTTACATGCTGACGGAATCGTTAAGCGAAGCAGCAAAAGGGATTAATAAGCTGGTTGAACAGGTTTTAGCCATGGCTTAGCAGTACATATATTGCTTGCGCAGCGATCGCTAAGGTGCTGCGCAACTCCATTAAGCTTGATTTGGCGCGGGTTGGTTACTGGGTAAACGGGCTAGACGTGTGAGAATACGATCCAAAGCATTGGCAAATGCTTGCTTGTCTCGTTCAGCATAAGCCCGCTGTCCACCGGACATCTGTCCTTGGTCACGCAAATCAGTAAAGAGGTTGCGCATAGCTAAACGGTCGCCCATATTACGCTCGGTAAACTCCTCACCGCGAGGGTCCAGAGCGACTGCTTTTTTCTTAATAATGCGGTCCGCCAATGGAATATCACTGCAAATGACCAATTCATTAGCGGCTACATGTTCAGCGATATAATCATCAGCTGCATCGGGGCCACTGGGCACCACAATTAATTGCACGCACGCAAAATTAGGTTTAGGTTGCGTCTGTCCTGCTACTAGAATCACTGAAAATCCACGTTTTAAAGCAAACTTAACCACTTGGTCACGGGCTAAACGTGGGCAAGCATCGGCATCAATCCAGACGCGCATCTCATACTCCTATGATTGCTTCAACACTATTTAGGTGTTGAAGTGTTGTATTAAATGATGTTATTGAGCAGCATCCTGCTCAGTTTGCTGTGCTTGTACAGCACGTTTGCGCTTCATTGCTGTACGCATTTTAATGTTCAGCGCTTCCACTCCCAGAGAAAAGGCCATAGCAAAGTAGATGTAGCCTTTAGGGACATGTACACCAAAAGCTTCGGCGATCAATAAAGTGCCGACTACAATCAGGAAAGATAAGGCTAGAACCTTGAGGGAAGGGTGCTTATCAATGAAGGTGCTGATAGTGCTGGCAGCTAACATCATTACAGCAATGGAAATCATAATTGCAGCAATCATTACGGGGATATGCTCAACCAAGCCGACCGCAGTAATCACTGAATCGAGCGAGAAGATGATATCAATTACAGCAATTTGTAGGATGACGCTGATGAAACCGGCTTTGACCTTTGTTTGCTGTTCCGTAGCATCTTCGCCTTCAACACTGTGCCAAATTTCCACAGTACTTTTAAATAGTAAAAATAACCCTCCAAAGAATAAAATGAGATCACGACCTGAAAAGCCTTGTCCCATAATTGCAAAGAGGTCAGTGGTTAGGCGCATAATCCAAGTAATGGATAGCAACAGTAAGATGCGTGTACCCATGGCCAGAGCTAAACCGATCATGCGGCCCTTGGCTTGCTGATGTATAGGTAAACGACTCACAAGGATCGAAATGAAAATAATATTATCGATACCGAGAACGATTTCCAGTGCAGTTAAGGTGAAAAAGGCGATCCAAATTTCGGGGTTGCTGAGCCATTCCATACGGAGTTATTTCTCTAGTGGTTGAGGGAATTCAGGTCCACGCCAACGACGTACGACCTTTTGGAAAAATAAACTGTTAGGAATCTGTAACAGAGCACCTTCATGACCCTCTGTGACATCTTCTAATGTGGTGTAAAAAACATTAATGGTAACGACGCGGCCTTTAACTCCTGGCTTTTCTGCGCTTTCCATAACCTCCACGTAATCACCAATACGGAACGGTCCGACGGTAAAAATGAGTGCTGCACAAAAGATATTGGACAGCACACTCCAAATGGCGAAGAAGGCAATAGCGGCAACGGCAACAAAGCCGGTTAAGGCTGTCCATAGCACAGTGGCTGATACTCCGATGCGCTCAAGGATCATCATGAGCGCGCTACCAATCACCAACCAGCGAATAGCTCCGCGTAAGGGGAGCAGCATGCTCGGTGGCATATTGTAGCGACCGGCTAAACTGGTGAGCCCGCGAGCGAGTAGGCGCTGCAGCAGCCAAGCGGCTAAGGCGATGATGAGAATTTGTGTGCCAGGAATCAATAAGCTGATCCAGTCAACGGCCCATTCTTCGAACCAGAGTTTCATACGTCGGCCTCAAGCTGTGTTTGTAGTGCTTCTAATTCTTCTAAGCGTAGCAGCCAGTTTTCTTCTAGTTCATCTTGTCGCTGCAGTAAAATGGCTTGTTGACTTAAATGCTTTTTAAGCTGATCTTTCTGTGAAGAATCATATAGATTGTTATCGGCGAGAATGCTTTCTAATTGTGCTAACTCTTGTTGCACTTGATCCAGTTGCTTCTCTAAAGTGTCAGCTTGTTTGCGCAATGGAGCCAACTGCTTGCGTAAGGCGGCTGCAGCTTGACGCTGTGCACGGCGGTCAATTTTATCTACAACGGGTGCATCCTTGTCTGTTGTGGCGTTGAGCTGGCGCAAGCGGTAATCACTGAGCCATTTGCTGTAGTCTTCTAAATCGCCAGAAAACGCTTGTACTTGGCCTTCGGCGACGAGGTATAGTTCGTCTACAGTGCTTTTAATTAAGTGACGGTCGTGGGACACTAGTAGGAGCGCTCCAGAGAAGTCTTGTAGTGCCATACTCAGAGCCTGACGCATCTCTAAATCTAGATGGTTGGTTGGCTCATCGAGTAGCAGTAGATTAGGTTTGCCCCAAGCAATTAAAGCTAAAGCTAAGCGCGCTTTTTCTCCTCCGGAGAAATTTACGACTGGCTCATCGCAACGATCCCCCCGAAAGTCAAAACCACCTAAAAAGTCGCGCAGCACTTGTTCTCGTTCATTAGTTGCTACACGCTGCATGTGCAGCAGGGGGCTGGCCTTGGGGTCTAAAGAGTCCAATTGATGCTGGGCAAAGTAACCAATGACGAGGTTTTCACCGTTGGTTAAAGTCCCTGATAGCAAGGGTAGATCGTGCATGATGCTTTTAATCAGTGTTGATTTACCAGCACCATTAGGGCCGAGTAAGGCGATGCGTGCACCAGGCGCAAGTTGTAGTTTTACATTGCTTAAAATGGGAGCGTCACTACTGTAGCCTAGTGTGGCTTTATCGAGGTCTAACAAAGGACTTGAAGTTTTGTCTGCTTCACGAAATACAAAGTTAAACGGTGAGTCAAAATGCGCAGGGGCTAATTCTTCCATGCGCTCCAAGGCTTTAATTCGGCTTTGTGCTTGACGAGCTTTGGTTGCTTTGGCTTTAAAACGGCGAATAAAGTCTTCCATATGCGCCCGTTGTGCTTGTTGCTTTTCATGGGCTTTTTGTTGCTGCATGATGCGTTCTGCACGGGCACGCTCAAAGGCTGTATAACCACCGCTATACAAGGTGAGTTTTTGCTGATCAACATGGACAATATGACCTACAACGGAATCCAAAAAATCTCGGTCATGGGAGATTAATAATAAGGTGCCTTGATAGTTTTGTAGCCAACTTTCTAGCCACAAAATAGCATCAAGATCTAAGTGGTTGGTTGGCTCATCCAAGAGTAATAGATCCGATGGGCACATTAAGGCTTGGGCTAGGTTTAAACGCATTCGCCAACCACCGGAGAAACTATTGACGGTGTTTTCCATTTGCTCTTCTAGAAAGCCTAAACCTGCTAGTAGTTTACGAGCACGTGCATTGGCAGTGTAAGCATCAGCGCTGTCAAGTTCAGCATGTAAGCGACCTAATTCGGCGCCATCTTGTTGTTCTTCTGCGAGAGCGAGTCTGTGCTGAATATCTCGCAGCCGTGTATCACCATCGAGTACATAATCAATAGCACTGCGATGCGGCGCATCAATTTCTTGACGCATATGAGCAATACGCCAAGTGGCCGGTAGGTCGCAATCGCCGGCATCAGGGTGGAGTTCACCGCGAAGTAAAGCGAATAAGCTGGATTTACCGGCGCCATTGGCACCAATTAAGCCGACTTTATGTCCTGGGTGCAGAGTGAGTTCTGCATTCTCCAGAAGGCGCAGTGGGCCGCGCTGTAAGGTAAGTTCTGAGATTCGTATCATGTTGTGCAGTTTAGCAGTTTCATCGCCTTTACCAAGATAGGAACGCGATATTTAATGCATGTTGCACAGAAGATGGAGCAGGCAGCCAAGAAGGACTGCCTTTCTGGGGGAGTTAGCTGTTCAGCTAGACAGGTTTTTTGCCGCAGGTTGCGCACCGGTCACGCTATAGCGCCCTTTTTTATCGCGGGCAATATTTGCTATAGCTACTTGAGGGTCGTGAGTAAAAACTAAGCGGCCATGGCGCGCAAAAAGGTCGTCGAGCAATGCTTGCTTTTCCTCAATAAGTGCTTCGGGAAAGCGGTCATAACCCATGGTAATCGGTAGGTGTACCCAAGGAGCACCAGGAATTAAATCCCCAGGGAAAACCACAGGGCCGTCCTGCATAGCGATTTCGGGTAGCATTTGCCCTGGGGTATGGCCATGACTCCAATGGAAATGCCATCCCTCGCCGAGCAAGGGGTGTGAAGGGCTGTTATCTGGTACTAAATGCAAACGGCCGCAGGCTGTCAGTAAGCTCAGTAACTCAGGAATATAAGAGGCGCGATCGCGAGCATGAGGATTATTTGCGCGCTGCCATTGGCCTTCACCAGTAATGTATTGAGCATTAGGAAAGAGCAGTTGGGCGGGCTGATCTGCCTGCCAGGGAGAGAGCAAGCCACCGGCGTGATCAAAATGCAGGTGAGTTAAAACTACAATATCAATGTCTGTATGATTTAAACCGTGCTGAGCTAGACTATCAAGAAGCACGTGATGGTTTTCTTGTACGCCGAAGCGTTCTTTCATTTCTGGAGGGAAAAAAGCACCAATACCCGTTTCAATTAAAACATTACGATTGGGTTCTTGTACTAAAAGGGCGCGGCAACCAAGGTCGATACGGTTGTGTTCGTCGGGTTGCATCCAACGTTGCCATAAAGCTTTAGGTGCGTTGCCAAACATGGCGCCGCCATCCAGTTTTTGGCTATTTCCTTGTAGTGTCGTTAAGGTTCTCATTATTGTTGTACTCCTTAGTTGTATGGGTGCGCCCTACAGTATATGAGAACTCTAGGGCGTCTTTCGATGCGTTTAAAACTGCTCTGCGTTAAGACCAAACAGTGAGTCGCTACCGGCTTTAATACTGGCCTCCAGACTCAATGTGCGTGGCAGAATGCGGCTGAAGTAGAATGCAGCAGTGGCCAACTTAGCATCGTAAAAGTCTGGATCTTGAGCATGATTTTTTTGCGCGGTGCTAGCCATGCGTGACCACATCCAAGCATAAGCAACATAGCCAAATAGGTGCAGGTACTCAACGGAAGCAGCACCCACTTCATTACTATTGTTCTCTGCTTCGCGTAGCAGCCACTGGCTGATATGTTCTAGACGCTCAACTGCCGTTAGAACCTCGTCAGTGTAAAGGGTGCCTGGTGTACTGACTTGTTCGCGGATACTGTGAGTAAAGGCATTGAGGTACTCACCACGATTGGCAATAATTTTACGTCCCAGTAAGTCGAGTGCTTGAATTCCGTTGGTGCCTTCGTAAATTTGGGCGATGCGAACATCGCGTACCAGTTGTTCCTGACCCCATTCACGTATATAGCCATGGCCGCCAAAAACTTGCTGACCATGGATGCAACTATCTAGGCCCATATCAGTGAAGAATGCTTTAGCAACAGGTGTTAGTAAAGCAACCAAATCTTGCGCTTTAGCGGCTAAGTGGCTATCAGAACTAAACTTGGCAATATCCAGTTGCTTACCAACGTAGCAGGCAAAAGCGCGACCACCTTCGGTCAAGGATTTCATTGTGAGTAGCATACGGCGCACATCAGGGTGGACAATGATGGGGTCGGCCGCTTGATCAGGGTGCTTCATCCCCGTTGCTGCACGACTTTGAATGCGTTCACGAGCATAGTTAGAGGCACGTTGGTAGGAGGTTTCTGCACAACCAATGCCTTGAATACCAATGGATAAACGTTCGTAGTTCATCATAGTAAACATTGCGGCGAGACCTTTATTCGGTTCGCCAATGAGGTAGCCGGTGGCGCCATCAAAGTTCATGACACAAGTAGCGGATGCCTTGATTCCCATTTTGTGTTCAATGGAACCACAAGTAACAGTGTTTGCAGCTCCAAGTGAGCCATCGGCATGTACTTTTATTTTAGGCACCAAAAATAATGAAATACCCCGTGCGCCTTGAGGTGCATCGGGTAATTTTGCTAAAACCAAATGTATGATGTTTTCGGTCAGGTCTTGCTCGCCCCCCGTAATAAAGATTTTGCTACCGGTAATGCTGTAGCTACCATCGCTGTTAGGGGTGGCGCGGGTACGAATTAAACCTAAATCAGTACCTGCATGAGCTTCAGTTAAGCACATCACACCCGCCCAACGGCCTTCATAGAGCGGCGGCAAATAAAGGCTTTTCAAGGCTGCACTGGCGTGTGCATCAATAGCGAGACAGGCTCCTGAGGTCAGTGCTGAATACAGAGCAAAGCTTGAGTCAGCGGCATAGAGCATTTCTTCAAATTGAACGGACAGCATTTTTGGCATGCCCATCCCACCGTAGTCGGGATTACCGGATAAACCTACCCAACCTCCCTGGATGTAAGTGTTGTAAGCTTCTTTGAATCCGTCAGGTGTTGTCACGAGGCCATTATGCCAGCGTGCACCTTGTTCATCACCTTCACGGCTGAGGGGAGATATCAGCTGTCCTGTGACTTTAGCTGCTTCTTCAAGAATGGCGTCAGCGGTATCTATATCGACATTTTCTTGCAGTTTAGGCAGCTGATCCCAAACTTTCTGAGCGTTAAAAACTTCATGTAAAACAAAACGTAAATCGCGTAATGGGGCATTGTAATCAGACATGAATTATCCTATTTCAGTTGCGCTAGCCGTTTTATTGGGACGGCTAGGAGTACAGAAGGTTGATTATTCTTCAGGTGTGCTATGGGGTTGTTTGGCCGTGGTGAATTTAAGTATGTGGGTGCGCTCGACCAGAATGTATAAGACTACACCTGTGGCTAAGCCCCAGCCGGCACCATATACCGCTAATACCACGCCCATGGTTCCTGCAATACCGCGCTCGGTGTTGTTGTTCAGCTGTTCAAAACCTACCATCAAGCAAATGTAGCCTGTCAGTACTAAGGTTAAGGACAGAGCAATGGGTAGGACGGGCTGGAAAAAAGTCACCAGTGGCAGCATGAATAGCGCAATAAACCCAGTGATCCAGAAAGTGCCGGCGCCGCTATAAATGGAGTCCATGGCATTGCGGCCGTATTTATAACGCTCAGCCATGGTTGCAGTGACTGCAGTCCAGATCGGGCCAGCTAATCCTGGGTAGGGGGCGAAAAAAGCATGTAGAGCGTTACGTATTGCAGTGATTAAGTGGACACGATCGATATTGTTTTCGATCACTTCATCGTTACGTAGCTCATCCACACGCTGCATCAGTGACTGACCAACGATGATGTCACCAAAAGCAATAATATAAGCAATGACAGCCGTTGGTATTGCGAGCATAAATATTTTGGCATCAGGGAAGCCAAGCGAGATAGGTAAATAATTCCACATATCAGCAAAAGCTGGCGCAGTAATACCGAAACGCACATCAGGCATGTCATATTCACCTACAGTAATACCGATAAAAATAGCTATTAACATGCCTGGTACCATGCCGTAGTTAACGATTTTTCGTGCGAAGGGGACGCGATCAGTTAGACCTTTAAAAGACACTGAAAACATCAGGTATAGGCAGGCTAAGCTGCCAATGACTAAAGAAATAGGAGTATTAGCTAAGCGTCCGCCAGCATCGATTTCACCAATTAAAGCAGCGATACCTGCACCAATGATGATGCCACCCTTCATTGAGTTGGGAATGATGCGTACCAAGGTGCTGCCTAGACGGGTGACTCCAAGGATTAAGAAAATAATAAAAACTAAGAATTGCAATGCAAAGAGCGCCTGAATGGCTTCAGGGCCAGGTTCATAATCGCCTAAAAATAATAAAACTACGGGTATTCCGGGGGTGATCCACCCCGGTACATAGGGTACGCCCAGGAGCGCTGGTAACAGAAAACCAATGCCACAAACAGTAACGTAGGCAAGGGCAACATCGTAAGGTAGGCCTAAGTACTTTTCTAATAAAGGGATCATGCCCAAACTGACCACGAACATGATCAGAGCTTGAAACATCTCCGCAGTTTCCCAACGATAGTGAATAAAGGGTAAGCGTATTTTAAAAGGCCCGGCAGGCCAAAATGGTTGTTCTTCGCCATTTTTACGTTGATACAATTGCATGGTACACACCTCTTTAACAGCCCAACGCAGCTTGCTTAATATGAGCAAACGGGCAGGATTAGATTTTTATTCTTGTTGTCCGAGTAAAGTTCTTGCTTTACTGGTTTATAGTGCTTTTGCTGTTTCACGCAGAACGAATTTTTGTATCTTTCCTGTAGAGGTTTTGGGCAGACTTGTGAAAACAATGGTTTTGGGAACCTTAAATGCGGCTAAATGCTCACGACAGAATTCAGTGATTTCAACTTCGGTCACGTGATCTTGCCCTGTTTTGAGTGTAATAAAGGCGCATGGGGTTTCGCCCCAGTGTTTATCAGGGCGTGCAACGACTGCGGCTTCTAATACTGCAGGGTGGTGATAAAGCACACCTTCAATTTCAATGGTGGAGATGTTTTCGCCGCCCGAGATGATGATGTCTTTGGAGCGATCTTTCACTTCGACATAGCCATCAGAGTGCCATACAGCTAGGTCACCGGTGTGAAACCAGCCACCCGTAAAAGCTTCTGCGGTGGCTGTCGGATTTTTAAGGTAGCCTTTCATTACGGTGTTACCACGCATAAAGACTTCACCAATGGTTCGGCCATCTTTAGGCGTGGGCTCCAGTGTGGTTGGGTCAGCAACCATGAGCCCTTCTAGAGTTGGATAACGAACTCCTTGTCGGGCTTTAATCACTGCTCGCTCAGCTAAAGGCAACGCATCCCATTCAGCATGCCAAGCGCACAAGGTGACAGGACCGTAAACTTCAGTGAGACCATAGACATGTGTTACTTCAATGCCCATTTCTTCGACGGCACCAATTACTTGTGCCGGTGGAGCGGCACCTGCAACCATGGCTTTAACAGGATGCTCAATCGCAGCTTTAGCTGCTGCAGGCATGTTGACTAAAGCTTGCAGCACAATAGGGGCGCTACATAAATGTGTAACTTGCTCTTTACGTATGAGGTTGAGGATTTTCTGAGGGTCAACACGGCGTAAAAAAACATGCACCCCAGCCAGTGCTGTAATGGTCCAAGGGTAGCACCAACCGTTGCAGTGAAACATGGGCAATGTCCATAGATATACAGGATGGTTGCCCATGGCCCAAGTCATTTGGTTACCTAGCGAATTTAAGAAAGCTCCACGGTGGTGATATACCACGCCTTTAGGGTTGCCTGTAGTGCCTGAGGTGTAGTTTAAGGAGATGGCCTGCCATTCATTATCAGGCCATTGCCAAGCAAACTCTGGATCACCCTCTGCTAAGAAAACTTCGTAGTCTAAGTCGCTGACGGCTTGACCTTCCCCGTACTCTGGGTCGTTGACATCAATCAGCAGTGGCGGGTGTTCGAGCATGCGGCAAGCAGTTTGCGCGACTTCACAAAACTCGCGATCTACTACCAACACTTTGGCTTCGCCATGTTGCAACATAAAACTGATGGCTTCAGCATCTAAGCGCACATTTAATGTGTTAATAACAGCACCTAACATGGGGACTGCAAAGTGTAGTTCTAGCATTTCTGGAATATTAGGCAGCAATACCGCCACAGTATCGTCTTTACCGATGCCACGATTATTCAGTGCTGATGCCAGTTGGCGACAGCGAGTATAGGTTTCTCCCCATGTGCGACGGGTAGAGCCATGTACTACAGCAGGATAGTTTGGATAAATTGCTGCGGTACGTTCAATGAAACTCAGAGGGGTCAGTGCAGCATGGTTAACAGCATTTGGAGTAAGGCCTTGTTCGTAGATCGACATATTGAATACCTGTGTCTTATTGTTATTGCTGACCGTTAGGTTTAAATATTTATACGGTTCAATTATGTATCTGTTATAGGCTTTGTTCTTTTATAATGGTAGATAAACTATAGTCATATAGTGTTTTTACTATAATGGTGAGGTTGTGTTATGCAGCGGCGGGACAATCAAGCATTACATTTGCGTTTATTACAGCGCTTGCTTAGAGAAAAGCGTCCGCTTGTTGATTGCGCAGCTGCTCTACAAAAGGTGCTTCAACTGGACTCGAATGTACGTGCCGTTTGGTATTTTACTTGGCAAGCTTCTGCCGGTATTTATAGTCCGATAGGAGATGGGCAGGGATGGCCACCGGGCCCAGATGATTTAACGGAAGCATCTGACCAAAAGTTATTCCATGCAATGCAGCAACAAACGCAGCTAAGTTTGAAAGAAGTGGCTGTAATGGATTGCTGGTTAGCTAAGCGGATACAACGCTCAGGATTAAGTAAGGGGGTTGTTGCGCGTTTATCACTTTACCCTGGGCAGCAGGGTCTTATTGCCGTTGAGTTACAGCCAGAAGCCCCTCTATATGCTCTCGATAGCTTGCTGAATATTTTAAGTTTGCAGTTGGCTTGTACTCAGCCAGCGGCTCCCGTTGAGTTGTTGAGTAATGATCCAAACCCTGTGTTATGGGTGAATCGGCACAGTGATTTGGTGGAGGTGAATCAAGCAGTAATCGATTTATTCGGCCATCAGATCGTAGAGTGTGCGATGCAAGCACTACCCAATAATCATGTTCATTTAGTACGCAGTTGTTTGCAGCAACAACGTGTTGTTGAAGATGTACCTGCACACTTTGCACAGAGTGTTTATATGTGGACTTATATCCCTGATGTCCAGCAACAGCATGTTTTGGTGCGGGGACGCGATGTAACCGAGCAGGCGCATCGCCTACAGGATGCTGCGCAGGCTTCGCGCCTCTATCGTTTGATCACTGAAAATACGACGGATTTAATTTCACGCCACCGGCCGGACGGGCGATTTATCAGTGCATCGCCAGCGTCCTGGCAGCTGTTAGGTTACTGGCCAGAAGAGTTGCAAGGCATGCGTTATCAAGATTTGTTACATGAGAAGGGTGTGCTCTTAGTTGAGCAAAACGCAATCAATGCATTGATAGAGGATGGCTATCATACGATGACATTACGTATGCGTCATCGTGATGGGCATTTTTTATGGTTTGAAACGGCAAGTCGTGCAATTCGTGAAACCTATACTGGCGACATTGTTGAAATTATCAGTGTTTCGCGGGATATCACCGAACGGGTACAGTCTGAGGAAAACCGGCGCAGACTTGCTGAGGTGGTTGAGGTGAATACGGACTTGGTCTTGTTTGTTGACCCTAGTGGGTTAGTGCGCTGGATGAACCCCTCTGCGCGACGTGCACTACAGGTTGAAATACAGCATCCATGTGTTCAGTTGGACGAGATTGTTGATCCAGCAACCTTAAGGGTGTTGGACGAAAAGGGGTGGAAAGAGGTGGATCAGCAAGGTGTCTGGAGCTGTGAAGCGCGCTTTCAACCTTATGCAGGGCTTGCCTCTTTTCCCGTATCTTTGGTTTTGCTCGCGCATACCACTGCTGGGGGTGAGTATTATTATTCATTTGTTGCGCGCAACATGGCTGAACGTGAACTGCGTGAGGCACAGCACCGCAAACATCAAGAAGAGCTAGCCCATACAGCAAGGTTGGTCACCTTAGGCGAATTAACCTCTGGAATTGCGCATGAAATGAATCAGCCTTTAGCGTCTGTAATCAACTATGCCAGTGCGAGTTTAAGATATTTGCAAGCCGCCGATATGACATCGTTACCGATTCAGCGCGTTGTACAAGGCTTACAGCGGATCACTGAGCATGCCAATCATGCTGCACAAGTGATTAAGCGTTTACGGGCTTTTTTACGCAAAGAACCGCGTCGTGTTGAAGGCTTGAATCTAGCTGAGGTGCTACAAGATGCTACGCAACTATGTGCTTGGGAAGCCAGGAATGCTCAGGTCTATATTGAACAGCAACTGTTGACAGCCTTGCCTGTAATATATGCCGATCGGGTGCTGTTAGAGCAGGTGCTGCTCAATATTTTACGCAACGCCATTGAAGCTAATCGAGAGCAGCATCAGAGAGGGCAAAAAGCATCACGTATTTTAATGACCGCAGAACAGCGCAACGATAGTGTTTATATTCAAGTACATGATCAAGGTGCAGGGGTGAGTCAAGAACAAATGGAGCATATGTTTACTCCATTTTATACCAGTAAAGCGGAAGGCTTAGGGCTTGGGTTGTCTATGAGCCGCAGTATAGTTGAAGGTTTTGGTGGTGCACTGGAAGCTGAAGCAGGAGCGCTTGGTGGCTTATGCTTAAGTTGCCGTTTACCTATACGTGCTTGTAATGATGAGCGTATAACAGTTGAAACATAATAATTATAAGGATTGATCTGTGAGTTCAATAGAGCAGGTTGTATATGTCGTGGACGATGACCCAGGAATGTTAGAGTCTACAGTTTGGTTACTGGAGTCGATTGGCTTGCGCGCTATACCTTTTATTAGCGGTCAAGCGTTTCTCGAGTCTGAATTACAAAGCAGCCATGCTTGTATTATTTTAGACGTGCGCATGCCGGGTGTGGGCGGTTTAAATGTACAAGAAATGTTGCGCGCCAAAAACATCAATTTGCCCATTGTGTTTGTCAGTGGCCATGCTGATGTGCCTATAGTAGTACGCGCTTTCCGTGCAGGCGCGATCGATTTTATTGAGAAACCGTACAACGAGCAGTTGCTCTTGGACAGTGTGCAGCAGGCCTTAAGTCGTTTTTCTAGTAATAAAGATGAAAGCCGCTTACAGGCTGTACTGCAGCGATTAGATAGCTTAACTCCACGTGAGCGCGATGTGTTCTTACCCTTGGTGCAAGGTTATACGAATCGAGAAGTGGCTGAGCAGTTGGGTATTAGCATCAAAACTGTGGATCTGTATCGGGCTCGAGTGATGAAACATATGCAGGCGCAAACTTTACCTGACTTGGTTGGAATGGCGATTGCTGCAGGCCGAGTAGATCCGTTACAGCTGCGTGAAAATTCACTTGCGGCTGAGGAGTAAGGTTGAGTGTACTCAGGGCAGGATAGAGTATGAGAGTGTCTATTGTTGGTGGCGTATTCCATCAGATGATTGCTCTTGACCTTATTTATGGCTTTCTACATATGTGCGAATGGCCTGATGGCGGGCCTCGTTGAGTGCCTGCCCAAGTTGAGCTCCTTGCAGACCTTGCTCCAGTAGAGGTTGCACATCTACTGTACGCATGACTTCTGCTGCTTTACGCAGATAATCCGCTTGCGGGTAATCACGGTCTTCGAGCCCAAGACGCCCTCGTGCATCCATTTCACTGGCAGCAATAAAATCAGTAAAGCGTTGCGGGCGACGCATAATGTCGAACTTCATTAATAACTTTACTAAGGTTGTAGGACGTAACTCTAAAGCACGATGCGCATGGGTATGAAACTCCCCCACCAGAAGGGCCAGTTGAGCACAGTCATTCGGTACTTTAAAACGCTCATTGATTTTTTTAATTAGGGCCAAACCTCGGGTTTCATGGGCTATGTGTCGTGGCCATTGTGTAGGGTCGGTGGTACCTTTACCCACGTCATGCAGTAAGCAGGCCCAGCGTATATTTAAAGGTTGAGCAAAACGCACACATTGTTGCAGTACCCCCAAAATGTGCGCACCGGTGTCAATTTCTGGGTGGTGTATTTCAGGTTGCGGGACGCCAAATAAAATATCGACTTCAGGCAACAAAGATTTTAGTGCGCCACACTCACGCAAGACTTCAATAAAAACCTCGGGATTGTCTTCCATGAGCGCATGTGAAAACTCTTGCCAAATACGCTCAGCCGTTAAGTGTTGGAGCTCGCCCGATTCTGTTAGCTGGCGCATTAGATTGATGGTCTCACCAGCCACACGAAAGCCCAAGTAGGCATAACGTGCTGCGAAACGAGCCACGCGTAATACTCGCAATGGGTCTTCGGTAAAGGCTGGGGAGACATGGCGTAGAATACGTGCTTCAAGGTCTCGGCGGCCGCCGTAGGGATCAATAACACTGCCGTCAGGTGCTTGTGCCATTGCATTAACTGTGAGGTCTCGACGCAGTAAGTCTTCTTCTAAAGTGACGTCAGGACTAGCATGAAAAGAGAAACCGCCATAACCATGGCCATTTTTACGTTCAGTACGTGCCAAAGCATATTCTTCACGAGTTTTAGGGTGTAGAAATACAGGGAAATCATCGCCTACAGGACGGAAACCCTTACTACGCATTAGTTCAGGAGTTGCACCGACGACTACCCAGTCAATATCTTTGACTGGGCGGCCTAAAAGTTGATCGCGAACTGCGCCGCCGACCTTGAAAATCTGCATACAGAAACGTACCTTAACTAGACATTGCACCAAGGGGGCTTGAGACACTGAGCCTTGGTGATTTATGTGTTGAGTCGCTCAGTCCACTATGTAAACGGCGAGGATTATAACAGCGCTGGTTATACTTTGAGTCTGTGGAAGTGATGAAACAATGACGGGAAAGTTGGTTGATAGATAAAAGCTATTAAGGCTATGTTATCAATCAATTATACCTAAGCGTAAGAATGTCATAGTATTAACAGCGTAAGTTCTTAACCACTTAAAGGAATTGTCTAATGTCATATATTAATAGCGAAGTTAAAGCGTTTAACGCAACAGCATTCCACAACGGTGAGTTCGTTGAAGTTAGCGAAGCAGACCTGAAAGGTAAATGGTCTGTCGTATTCTTCTACCCAGCTGACTTCACCTTTGTTTGCCCTACTGAGTTGGGTGACTTAGCCGATAACTACGAAGAGTTCAAAAAGCTTGGTGTAGAAATCTACTCAGTATCAACTGACACGCACTTTACCCACAAGGCGTGGCACGATACTTCAGAAGAAATCGGCAAGATTCAGTACCCAATGATCGGTGACCCAACAGGTCAAATCACCCGTAACTTCGGTGTGATGATCGAAGAAGCAGGTCTGGCAGATCGTGGTACTTTCGTAATTGACCCAGAAGGTAAGATTCAGATCGTTGAGATCAACGCTGGCGGTATCGGTCGTGACGCACAAGAACTACTGCGCAAAGTGAAAGCAGCACAGTACGTTGCAGCGCACCCAGGCGAAGTTTGCCCAGCTAAGTGGAAAGAAGGCGAAGCAACTCTGACACCTTCACTGGACTTAGTAGGTAAAATCTAAGGTTAACCCCTTACTTGTTACCTTGCTTGCTCAGTTGTAGTTCAACTCGGTAAGCCCGACGCCCGGGCGCACACCGCTCGGGCGTTTTGTTTTCTAAATATAGATTTTGGAGTACATGAATCATGTTGGACGCTAATTTAAAAGCACAACTAAAGGCTTACCTAGAGAAGGTGACGCAGCCGTTTGAAATCGTTGCGTCCCTTGATAATGGAGCCAAATCAACCGAATTGAAAACTTTGCTGGAAGAAATTGCCAGCATGAGTGACAAAATCACCTTACGTACCGATGGTGATGATGCACGTACACCTTCGTTTTCTTTAAACCGTATTGATGGCAATATCAGCCTGCGTTTTGCTGGTATTCCAATGGGCCATGAGTTCACTTCATTGGTGTTGGCGCTACTGCAAGTTGGCGGACACCCATCGAAGCTTGGCCAAGAAGTTATTGAGCAAATTTCGAATTTGCAAGGCAAGATGCATTTTGAGACCTATTTCTCCTTGTCTTGTCAGAACTGCCCTGATGTTGTTCAAGCATTGAACCTGATGGCAGTGTTAAACCCTAATATTAGTCACGTTGCTATTGATGGCGCGCTTTTCCAAGATGAAGTAGAAGAGCGTCAAGTGATGTCCGTGCCAATGGTCTTTTTAAATGGCGAGATGTTTGCCCAAGGCCGCATGGATGTAGAAGAGATTCTCGCTAAAGTAGACACCGGCAGCGTTGAGCGTGAAGCTGCTAAAATGAATGAAAAAGATCCTTTTGAGGTCTTGGTGATTGGCGGCGGACCTGCTGGTGCTGCAGCTTCTATTTATTCCGCACGTAAAGGTATTCGTACCGGTGTTGCAGCCGAGCGTTTTGGTGGCCAAGTATTGGATACCATGTCGATTGAGAACTTTATTTCTGTAAAAGAAACTGAAGGTCCAAAGCTGGTCCGCGCTATGGAAGAGCATGTGCGTGACTACGATATCGATGTGATGAACCTACAAACTGCCAGTCGTTTAATTCCGGCTGCAGAAGAAGGTGGGCTACATACTGTTGAGTTTGAGTCTGGCGCGAGCTTGAAAGCGAAAACGGTCATTATTTCGACCGGTGCTCGTTGGCGTGAAATGAATGTGCCTGGTGAACAAGAGTACCGTACTCGTGGCGTCGCTTATTGCCCGCACTGTGATGGACCTTTATATAAAGGTAAAGATGTTGCAGTGATTGGTGGTGGTAACTCAGGAGTTGAAGCGGCCATTGACTTAGCAGGCTTGGTTAAGCATGTGACTTTACTTGAGTTTGCTGACACCTTGCGTGCAGATGAAGTTCTGCAGAGAAAACTGAAAAGTTTACCGAACGTCACTGTAATTAAGAGCGCTATGACCACTGAGGTGATTGGTGATGGCAGTAAAGTTACGGGTTTAATCTATCAGGATCGTACGACCGAGGAGAGCCACACCATTAACCTTGATGGCATCTTTGTACAGATTGGCTTACTGCCTAATACTGAGTGGTTGAAAGATACGGTTGCCCTGTCTAAGCACGGTGAAATTGAAATTGATGCTCGTTGTGCAACTAATATACCAGGCATCTTCGCTGCAGGTGATGTGACAACTGTACCTTACAAGCAGATTGTGATTGCCATGGGTGAAGGTTCAAAAGCGTCATTGAGCGCTTTTGATCATCTTATTCGCTCGTAACCGGTAAGTGCCTGCATCAGTTTAGGTTGCTGCTGTAATAAAATAGAATGCTCGCTACATTGAATTGTAGCGGGCATTTTTTGTGTATATACAATACTGAGTTTATCGAGTTGAGTGCTCAGTCCAAAGCCTGCTATCAGCCATTCAATCATTCAGATTGCGCCCTTCCAATTTGAAATATACGGCTGTTTCTATAGGTAATTTTCTTTACAAAGTATTCGAAAATTCGTATATTTGATTTTTCGTATATATGAATTAACAGATAAGCTCTGTGTTGATCACAGCAATACACTGCATTGTTTTTTTGAGAGTTTTAACCATGTCATTTACACCGACTGAGGTTTTTAAAAGTCTTGCTGATGATACTCGGGCGCGGATTGTTTTATTGATTACCGCTGAGGGTGAGCTGTGTGTCTGTGAGTTGACGGAAAGTTTGCAGGAAGCTCAGCCGAAAATTTCTCGGCACTTAGCCGTACTGCGCACCAGCGGTGTATTGTTGGATCGTCGGCAAGGGCAGTGGATATATTACCGCTTGCATCCAGAGCTGCCGGCTTGGGTACTGAGCATTCTAAAAGCTACCCTAGCAGCCAACCAGCATTGGTTGGTGGATGATTTGCAACGCCTACAGGCGATGAACCGTGGCCCGTCGAATGAGCCTATCTGCAACTAAACCCTTTTCAATCATTTCCTAGCACTGAGTGTTTTCCATGCTGATTGCGCTGCTGATTTTTATTGTCACTATTGTTTTGGTTATTTGGCAGCCACGAGGGCTGGGGGTGGGTTGGAGCGCCTCTTTTGGTGCGTTACTGGCGTTGCTCAGTGGTGTGGTTGAACTGACTGATATTGCCCTAGTTTGGCAAATTGTTTGGAATGCCACTGCTACTTTTATTGCCATTATTATTATCAGTTTGCTGCTAGATGAAGCCGGCTTCTTTGAATGGGCGGCTTTGCATGTGGCACGTTGGGGCGGTGGCAGTGGGCGCAAATTGTTTTCCTTTATTGTGCTGCTGGGCGCGGCAGTATCGGCATTATTTGCCAATGATGGTGCGGCATTAATTATTACGCCCATTGTGATTACCATGCTATTAGCATTGCGTTTTTCTCCAGCAGCTACCTTGGCTTTTGTTATGGCTGCAGGTTTTATTGCCGATACTGCGAGCTTGCCTTTTGTGGTGTCGAACTTAGTGAATATTGTTTCTGCGGACTATTTTAATATCACCTTTAACGAATATGCCGCAGTCATGGTGCCGGTGAACTTTGTCAGTATTGCTGCGAGTTTAATGATGTTGTTTTGGCTGTTCCGTAAAGATTTACCAGCCACTTATGCCCTAAATGAGCTGAAAAATCCCAAAGAAGCAATCCGTGATCGCGCCACCTTTGTCGCAGGTTGGTGGGTGTTGGGCCTATTACTGTTGGGTTTCTTTGTGATTGAGCCGTTGGGTGTGCCTATTAGTGTGATAGCAGCAGTGTGTGCCTTGTTGTTATATGTTATTGCCGCTCGTGGTCAGGTGATTGGTACTACTCAAGTGCTGAAGGAAGCGCCTTGGCAAGTGGTGATATTTTCTTTAGGTATGTACTTGGTGGTCTACGGCTTAAAGAATGCCGGACTCACCGATTATATTGCCCAATTGTTAAATGTCTTTGCCGCACAGGGCTTGTGGACGGCGACCTTGGGCACGGGACTGCTCACTGCTGTGTTGTCCTCCGTCATGAATAATATGCCGACAGTGTTGGTCGGTGCACTGTCGATTGATGCCGCAGGTGTCGATGGGGTGATTCAGCAAGCGATGGTGTATGCCAATGTGATTGGTGCTGACTTGGGGCCTAAAATCACCCCAATTGGTAGTTTGGCCACTTTGCTGTGGCTGCATGTCTTGGCTCGTAAAAACATCAAAATCAGCTGGGGCTATTATTTTAAGGTCGGTGTGGTGTTGACGCTGCCGGTGTTGATAGTGACTCTCAGCGCCTTAGCAGCTCGCCTAAGTTTTTAATTAAAGGAGTGCGTTTTGAAAATTTTATTTATGTGTACGCACAACAGTTGTCGCAGTATTTTATCTGAGGCGTTATTTAATCACTTGGCACCAGCAGGCTTTTCGGCTGTTAGTTCTGGCAGTCACCCCTGTGGCCGAGTGAATCAGCGAGCCTTGGACACTCTGGCGGCTGCAGGGATTGTAACGGAAGGTTTAAGCAGTAAAGCATCAGATACTTTTGCACAGAACCCTCCGGATATTGTGATTACTGTCTGTGATAACGCGGCGGGTGAGGCGTGTCCCTTGTATTTTGGTACGGCATTGAAAGCGCACTGGGGGTTAGTTGATCCATCTGCGCTGACCGGTTCTGAGACCGAGATACAAACCGCCTTTGATCAGTGCCTCGCTAAGATTGCCGAACGGGTACAAGCATTTTTTGCTTTACCGTTTACGACTTTAAAGGTTTCTGAGTTCAGCCTCGAGTTGGATCGTATCGGCCGACTGTGACAGTGATTAATAAAAAGATTAGATGAGACACTCTTATGTACGAAAATTTACCTAATATCAGTGCTGACGCATTGAATATGCCAACGCTAGAACAGTTACAACCAACACAGAAATCCACGCATAAGCCACGTATTTTGTTGTTATATGGCTCCAACCGTGAGCGTTCTTTCAGTCGCTTAGTGGTACAAGAAGCGGCGCGTTTGCTAGAAACTTTTGGTGCAGAAACCCGTATTTTTAACCCATCGGGCTTACCTTTGCCGGATGATGTTGAGCCTACTCATCCTAAGGTGGTCGAATTGCGTGAGCTCATGCAGTGGTCAGAAGGTCAGGTTTGGTGCTCGCCTGAGCGCCATGGTGCCATGACTGCAGTATTTAAAGCACAGATTGACTGGGTGCCTTTGAGTATAGGGGCAGTGCGTCCAACTCAAGGCAAAACTTTGGCGGTCATGCAAGTGTGCGGTGGTTCGCAGTCCTTTAATGTGGTCAATCAACTGCGGGTGTTGGGGCGTTGGATGCGCATGTTTACCATTCCCAATCAGTCTTCGGTGCCCAAGGCGTTTACTGAGTTTGATGATAACGACCGTATGCTACCGTCGCCATACTATGACCGTCTTGTGGATGTGATGGAGGAACTGGTGAAGTTCACTTTATTGCTGCGCGATCGTCAGGAATATCTAGTGGATCGTTACTCTGAGCGTAAAGAAAGTGCGGAAGAGTTATCGCAGCGGGTTAATCAGCGTTCGATTTGATCAATTAAGCATTGTTCATTGGGGGCTTTGCCGTCGTTTGCTTATCAACTCCCCGCCTTTGGTAAGGCTACAAGATGAGTAATTTGCCGATCTATTAAAAACGAGGTTTATGATGAAGTTAGCGGAAGCATTGATTTTGCGCGCAGATTATCAAAAGCGTGCTGCACAATTGCGCCAACGCATTGTTAGCAATGCCAAAGTGCAAGAGGGTGAAGAGCCTGCGGAGAATCCGCAACGCCTACTTAAGGAGTTTGAGCAGGTGGCGGAAGGCACTTTTGATCTGATCAAACGCATCAATAAAACCAATATCAACACTCAATTTGATGCCGAGCGAAGTTTAACTGATGCGTTAGCTGAGCGTGATATTTTAGCGGCACGACGCAAAGTCTATGCTGACCTGGTGGAAGCCGCCTCAGTTCCGCAAGACCGCTATAGCCGATCAGAAATTAAGTTTGAAAGCACCGTCAGTGTTAAAGAGATACAAAAACAGGTGGATGCTTTGGCCAAAGCCTACCGTGAGTTGGATACGAAAATTCAAGGATTGAACTGGAGTACAGACTTAGTAGACTAGCGATGTAGTGAGTAGCTGAACTGATCGAGGCGAACGCACCCGCCAACTGGGTTAAGTTGGCAATCACGGCTCGGCCGTTAACCGGTAGGTGTGAGGGGCAGCACCTTTGTTAACATTTTTTGCCTCGCACAATTTACACGGGTATTGAGTATTGTCATTTTGCATAACCGCGCGTTGATCGATCAAAGAAGTGAGGGTGGGGTTGGGGACTACTATTTAAACGCAGTGTATTAGCAAGGGCCTGATTGGTCGCTGTATGTGTTGGAAAAGTATTTTCATAAATACTCTTAAGACACAAGACATCCCTCAGGAATACTGGATAATAGCGAGCATCCTTTTTGTTATTTATTCTGGTGATTCCCTGTGGAAATTAAGGTTAATTTTCTCGACAACCTGCGACTTGAAGCTAAGTTTGATGACTTTAGCGTGGTGGCGGATCAGCCCATTCGTTACAAAGGTGACGGTTCAGCACCAGGTCCGTTTGACTATTTCTTAGCTTCATCGGCGCTCTGTGCAGCTTATTTCGTGAAGCTGTATTGCCAGGCACGGGATATTCCGACGGAAAATATTCGTCTATCGCAGAACAACATTGTTGATCCAGAAAACCGCTATAAGCAGATGTTTAAAATTCAGGTGGAGCTGCCTGAAGATATTTCAGACAAAGACCGTCAGGGTATTCTGCGTTCAGTTGAGCGCTGTACAGTAAAGCGTGTGGTGCAAAATGGTCCGGATTTTGTCATTGAGGCAGTGGATAATCTGGATGCTGACGCGCAAGCTTTGTTGGGTGCTGCAGTGGATCAAAGCAGCCAGACTTTTATTCCGGGTAAAGACCAGCCACTGGAAAAAACCATTGCTACTATGTCAGGTATTTTGGCTGATCTAGGCATGAAAGTGGAAGTGGCCTCGTGGCGCAATATTGTACCTAATGTATGGTCATTGCATTTGCGCGACTCTCAATCACAGTTGTGCTTTACCAATGGTAAGGGCGCTACTAAAGAAAGTGCTCTAGCGTCGGCGCTGGGCGAGTTTATAGAGCGCCTGAACTGTAACTTCTTCTATAACGATCAGTTCTGGGGTGAGGAGATTGCCAATGCTGACTTTGTGCATTACCCCAATGAGCGTTGGTTTCAGCCCGGTCCCAATGATGAGCTGCCTGCTGAGATTTTAGATGAGCATTGTCTAAAAATTTACAACCCCGACGGCGAGCTGCGTGGCTCGCACTTATATGACACCAACTCCGGCAATACCGCGCGTGGCATTTGCTCGATACCCTATGTGCGCCAGTCTGATGGTGAGGTGGTGTATTTCCCTACTAACCTGATTGAAAATCTCTTTTTAAGTAATGGCATGAGTGCCGGAAATACGCTGGAAGAAGCGCAGGTGCAGTGCCTGTCCGAGATTTTTGAGCGAGCGATTAAGCGGGAAATTCTAGTGGGTGAAATGGCATTGCCCGATGTGCCGCAAGAAGTGTTGGATAAATATCCAAATATTGTTGCTGGGATTAAAGCGTTAGAAGATCAGGGTTTTCCTGTGTTGGTTAAAGATGCCTCTATGGGCGGGCAGTTTCCAGTGATGAATGTCACTTTAATGAACCCGCGTACTGGTGGAGTATTTGCCTCTTTTGGTGCTCATCCAAGCTTTGAAGTGGCGCTGGAACGTAGTTTGACTGAGCTGCTGCAAGGGCGCAGTTTTGAAGGTCTCAACGATATTGCGCGTCCCACTTTTTCTACGGAGGCGGTGACTGAACCGAATAACTCGGTGGAACACTTCATTGATTCCAGTGGCGTGGTGTCCTGGCGTTTTTTCAGTGGTAAAGCCGACTATGAATTTGTTGAGTGGGATTTCACTGATGGTGGACGCAACAGCAATGCTCAGGAAGCGGAGCTGCTGTTTGGCTTGCTGGAAGATATGGGTAAAGAGGTCTATGTGGCAGTGTTTGAACACTTGGGTGCTACTGCCTGCCGTATGTTGGTGCCGGATTTCTCCGAAGTCTACCCAGTTGATGATTTGATTTGGGATAACACCAATAAGGCACTGCAGTTCCGTGAGGATATTCTTAATTTACATCGTTTAAGTGATGAGCAGTTGAGTGATTTAGTTGAGCGTTTAGAAGAAGCCCCTGAAGATCACTATACCCATATAAGAACTCTGATTGGTGTGGAGTTTGATGAAAATACCGTGTGGGGTCAGCTGACTATGTTGGAACTGAAATTGCTGATTTATTTAGCGCTCAACCGCTTAGATGAAGCTTTGGAGTTGACTGAAGAATTTTTGCAATTTAATGATAATACTGTTGAGCGTGAGCTGTTTTATCAGGCCATGGCTGCAGCTTTGGAAGTTGTCCTAGATGCAGAACTGGAATTGGCTGACTTTGAGCTGAATTTCCGACGAATGTTTGGCGATGAGCGTATGGATGCTGTATTGGGTTCATTGCAGGGCTGTGTACGATTTTACGGCTTAACACCAACCAATATGCAGCTTGAGGGTATTGATAAGCATCTGCGTTTGCTGGACAGCTTTAAAAAACTGCATAGGGCGCGGGCTCAGTTTGTTGGTGCGTGATTTCTCTTCGGAGGCATAATAGCTGTAGATGCTGTCATCCTATTGCTTCCTAAGGGTCAGTATTCTACCCTTCTTTTCACCCCTTGCTGTGCTGGCGCCGTGAAAGGGTCTTCCGGCCACGGGTGCTTGGGATAGCGCCCGCGCATATCTTTGCGCACC
Organism: Denitrificimonas halotolerans; assembly: GCF_034259425.1. NCBI lineage: Bacteria > Pseudomonadati > Pseudomonadota > Gammaproteobacteria > Pseudomonadales > Pseudomonadaceae > Denitrificimonas > Denitrificimonas halotolerans. Next base: position 39,248 of record NZ_JAXIVU010000007.1, on the reverse strand, counting down.
TCGGGGTATACGTTACGCCAAAAGTTGGCTAAATCTGCCGTTACTGCTAAGGGGCGCTGTGCAGGTGAAAGCAAATGGATTAGCACGGGGATGCGGCCATCGGCGATGGTGGGTGTTTCTGTCCAACCAAACAATGCTTGTAGCTTAGCGGCGAGCACAGGGCCATTTTCGGCTGTGTAATCTAAACGCACCTTTTGCCCTGTGGGGATGGTAAGCGCTGTGGGGGCCAAGTGTTCAAGCTGTTGCTGTTGTGGATAACTAAGCAGGCTATTTAAGGCGTTAATGAGGTTTAGCTTTTTGAGATCTGCCCAACGCTGCATGCCGGCTAAAAAGGGCAGTAACCACTCTTCTAACTGCGTGAGCAAAGCCTTTGCGCTCACATCGGGCCACGCATCAGGGTGAAGGTGGGCTAGCCGTTGCACGCGTGCGCACCACTGGGTTGCCTCTTCTGTCCATGGCAGGTTTTCTATGCCCGCGGCGCGCACAGCATTCAGTAAGCCTTGTTGAATAAGTTCAGGTGCGGGTTTGGCCAACTCTGTTTCTTCAAGCACTAATTCGCCTAGTTTACGCACGCGCCGTGCCACTACCGTGCCGCGTTTATCATCCCATTGGGCTTCTTCACTGGTGTTAATAAGGTGGGCTAAATCTTCTTCAAGGGTTGCCAGCTCCACGGGAGCGGCGAGGTAAATGGTGGCTTCCCGAGCTTTGCCGTCGAGGTCTGCTGCTACAAGCCACTCGTAGCGTATGAGGCTGTCATCGTTGCGTAGGCTTGCACCCCTGCCGTTGCTGAGTTGGTAATGGTTTGATTGCGAAGCGCGTTGTTGTGCAATGCGATCTGGGTAAGCGTGCGCTAACAAACGCCCAGTGTCGGTGGCGCTAGGCAGTGTGCGTTTGACGCTCTCCTTAGGCATTAAACGTTGTGCCACGTGGCGAATATGGCGCAAGCGCGTGTGGTCTAAACGCGGTGGTTGGTATTCACCATGCAGCACACGTAGGCGCTCATGGAGGTCGGCACCAGAGCGAGGGCCTAAGAGATCGCGTTCATCGAGCAGGGCGGCTATCTCTGCCGCGGCTGAACCCAACCCTAGCGCCCGCCCGCGCAGCACCATATTGGCTAGGCGAGGGTGAATGCCTAAGCGGCGCGCAGCTTTGCCGTGTTCCGTAATGGCGCCTTCGTTGTTCAGCATGCCTAGCAGCTGTAATAATTCTGCAGCTTGCTGCCAGTGAGCAGGCGGTGGTGGGTCAATCCAACTTACTTGATCAGGCTGGCGCTCTCCCCACTGGGCCAGTTCTAAAACTAAGGTGGCTAAATCTGCTTCGAGAATTTCGGCAGGGGTAAAATCAGGAAGCACCGCTTGTTCTTCGGCACTCCATAAACGGTAGCACACGCCCGGCTCAATACGGCCCGCACGGCCTTTACGTTGTTCGGCAGAAGCTTTGGATACGCGTGTGGTTACTAAGCGTGTCATACCGCTGTTAGGGTCAAACACAGCGCGGCGTTGTTGGCCGCTATCGATAACCACGCGCACACCTTCAATGGTTAAACTGGTTTCGGCAATGGCGGTGGCCAGTACCACTTTGCGCGTGCCCTTGGCAGCGGGGGCAATGGCTTGGTCTTGCTCTGTGGCTTTAAGGTTGCCGTACAGCGGCGCCACCAATACTTGGCTACCCACTTGGCCGCGCAGTTGTTGTTCCACGCGGCGAATTTCAGCCGCACCAGGGAGAAACACCAATAGCGAGCCGCTTTGTTCTGCTAAAGCTTCATGAATAACCGCTACCACTGCATCCGTATGTTGGCGTTGGCGCAAGGCAACAGGGCGATAAATAACCTCCACGGGATAAGCACGGCCTTCACTGCTAATTACCGGAACATTGCCAAGTACGCGAGCAATGGGAGCGGTGTCGAGGGTGGCCGACATCACCAGTAAACGTAAGTCGTCACGTAGGGCCTGCTGCGATTCGCGCACTAAAGCCAAGCCTAAGTCTGCATGTAGAGAGCGCTCATGGAATTCATCAAAGAGCACCGCAGCATAACCTTCTAGCATAGGGTCGCTTTGGATTAAGCGCGTTAAAATACCTTCCGTTACTACCTCAATCTGTGTGGAGGAGGAGGTCCGAGTATCTAACTTGGTGCGGTAGCCAATGGTTTGCCCCGCTTGCTCGCCCAGTTGTTGAGCCATAAAGCGTGCTGCAGAACGAGCCGCCAGCCGGCGTGGCTCCAACATTAAAATTTTCTTGCCTGCACGCCAAGGAGCATCGAGCAGAGCAAGGGGCACGCGCGTGGTTTTACCCGCCCCTGGAGGGGCTTGTAATAAGGCAGTATTGGTGTGCTCAAGAGTGTGTTTTAGCTCAGGTAAGATGGCATCAATGGGCAGCATGGCAACCTTAGTGGACAATAGGTATAGATGAATTGTAACCCAGTATTTGGTTTTAGTGAGCCTAAGCCCTTTTCTCTTTGAGTGACGCCAACGATGATGTTTGTTGTTAAAGTGTGCTCTGTATTATTTAGTATCGCCCCCCACTGAGCACCAGGATGTAGCATGCCCACTCTATCTATTGCAGCAACTGTGTTAATTGTAATCGCCACTGTATTACCGTTATCAAAAAATCCGCATTGGTTGTTTCGTGGGATGGACTTTCCACGTTTGCAAGTAGCTGTTTTGGCAGCTTTGTTGTTGTTTAGTCATTTGTTTTATTTGGACTTTTCACAGCCATTGGCTTGGTGTTTATTTCTAGTCACAGGACTTTGTTTGTGTTGGCAGGGTTGGTGGGTCATGCCTTACACGAGATTTTGGCCGCGAGAAGTAAAAACTGCGAAGCAGGGGGAGCCGGAAAAGCAGTTAAGTATTATTACCTCGAACGTGTTGCAGACGAATAAAAATAGCGCAGCGTTAATTGCTTTAGTACAGCAGTATCAACCTGATATTTTAGTGACACTTGAATCGGATCAATGGTGGGAAGGGCAGTTGGCCGTTCTGGAGCAGGACATGCCTTACACTGTGAAGTGTCCATTGGATAACCTCTATGGCATGCATGTCTATTCACGTTTACCTTTTACTCAGGAGGAGATTGCGTACCTCGTTGAAGCCGATATTCCTTCTATTCATCTGTATTTAGAGTTGCGAACTGGCGATAAAGTGCACATGCATTTTCTTCACCCCGCGCCGCCAAGCCCAACGGAAAATCCAGAGTCTATGGAGCGTGATGCTGAATTAGTGATGGTGGCTAAACGTGTAGCAGAAACCTGTCAGCCTGTTATTGTTACGGGGGACTTGAATGACGTGGCATGGTCGGACACGACTCGACTGTTTCGTAAAATCAGTGGTTTGTTGGATCCTCGGGTCGGTCGTGGCATGTTTAATACCTTTCATGTGGGGCTCCCATTTTTACGCTGGCCGTTGGATCATTTATTTCATAGCCCGCACTTTACGGTGAAACATATTCAGCGTTTACCTTCGATTGGTTCTGATCATTTTTCATTATTTACTGTATTGGTGTTTGATCCAGTAGAAAGTGTTCAACAAGAGGGGTTAACTGCCAGTGACGGTGATCATGCGGAGGCTGAACGTATACAGCAAGCAAAAGATGTTTGTAAGGATGACGTACCAAGACTGGGTTGCTAGCTAGTGAGTTATCTACTTGGCGATTAACAAGCTTGCGATCCTAAAAATGTAGTAAATTTATGCTGCTAGACGACTATGTCTGACTGCGAGAGTATTTTTTTCCGAGCTTGTTAGTATCATCATTGTGGTCAATATGACGCCCTTATTCCCGTATAGAATTGCCTTTTTATGGCTGACGCCTGAGCTTTTTAAGCAAGTCGGATTTGCAATACTGGTAAAGAGTCCGTAGGGTTGTTCGCCAATTTTTTAAACATAAATCGGACGATATGTCGTACTCTGCTCGTGATTCCCAACCTATAACTCCACCACCCACATTTTCTGCTCCACCAACATCGCATAAGTTTGGTGATCCTGTCGTACTGAGCTTGACCATGGGGTTTATTATTCTCTTTATTGGCTTGTCGCTTTACGACGCCAATAGGGTTACTTCCATGATTGCTGTTGGTTTTACTATGACAGCTAAGTACATGGGATCGTTTTTTCAGATGATTCTTATTGCTACATTTTTTATTGCTATAGGGGTTGCCATAAGCCGTGCAGGGCAAGCCCGCATTGGTAATTTAAATAAGCCTGAAATCAGTACTTTCCGGTGGCTCTCCATGGTGATGTGCACTTTGTTAGCCGGTGGTGGCGTATTTTTTGCTGCCGGTGAGCCTATTTACCACTTTGTGGTTACGCCTCCTGCCTTTGATTTTGAGACAGGGACAGCTGAAGCTGTTGCTCCAGCTTTGGCGCAATCTTTTATGCATTGGGGCTTTTTAGCTTGGGCCGTACTGGGGTCGTTAACTGCCATTGTTTTAGCTTATGCGCACTACACTTTAGGTAAGCCACTGCAGCCTCGTACGCTACTCTACCCCGTGTTTGGTGAATGGATTTTAACCAGTTGGGTGGGGGGTATCGTCGATGCCTTGTGTGTTATTGCCATTGTTGCCGGTACGGTCGGCCCTATTGGTTTTTTAGCCACACAAATGAGTTATGGGCTGGAAGTGCTGTTTGGCATCACGAATGGATTTACTACTCAGCTGGTTATTTTGATGCTATTGGCGGCGGTTTATATTGGCTCAGCAATGAGTGGTGTACACAAAGGTATTCAGTTGCTCAGTCGTTTTAATGTGATTTTGGCGCTGCTCATTGGTGCGGTGATTTTTATATTTGGACCAACTTTGTTTTTAACCAATACCTACCTGCAAGCGATGGGCGAATACATGACTTCATTCTTTGCTATGGCAACGATGACTTCTGAAACAGCTCCAGACTGGTGGATGAAGTGGTGGACGGTCTTCTTTTTTGCTTGGTTTATTGGATATGCACCTTTAATGGCAATTTTTGTTGCGCGTATCTCGCGAGGGCGCACGATTCGTCAGATGGTGATTGCTGTGGCTGTATTAGCACCAATCGCAACAACAATCTGGTTTACCCTATTAGGCGGTTCAGGTATTTATTACCAACTTACGGGTGAGGCGGACCTTATTGAAGCCTTGCAAAGCTTCTCTTTTGATGTGGCAACCTTAACGGTTGCACAAACTTTACCCGGTGGCATTTGGATGGCTGGCGCCATCTTACTTTTAACCACAATCTTTGTGGCCACGACAGGTGACTCAATGAGTTATGCCATTGCTGTTGTAGGCGCTGGGCATGATCATCCACATTTTTCCATCCGTGCATTTTGGGGAGCTGCGATGGCTGTTATGGCAGGAATGTTGCTCTATATGGGGAGTGGTCAGATTGGCGTTCTGCAGCAGTTCATTGTGCTCAGTGCTATCCCTGTATCTGTGATTATTTTACCTTCTCTGTGGGCAGGGCCGCAGTCAGCGATGGCGATGGCGCGTGAGCAGAAGCTGCTCTAGTCAGATGCTGTACACGAAAACGCCCCAGTAGGTTTATTTTACTGGGGCGTTTTAGGTTAAGTGGGGCAGGTGTCTTGCGCAATAGAGAGAAACATCTTTAGAGCAACAGTCATGCAAGGCTGTAGTGAGAAGTGACAAGTTGTTTGATTAGCTACGCTGGGTGAGTTGTGGAAAGACTTGCTGCCACGCCTCAAAACCACCATCCATACTGTACAGCTTGGTAAAGTCTTGGCTGTGTAAGTAAGCGGCTGCACTTTGGCTAGAGTGTCCGTGGTAACAGATGACAATGGTTGGAGCATCTAAATCGGCTTGAGCAATAAACTGGGCCAAAGAGTGATTATCCAAGTGAATGGCACCTGTTGGATGGGCAATGGCAAAACTTTCTGGGTCGCGAATATCGACCATTACTGCGCCTTCATCACACAGCTGTTTGGCTTGTTCAACATTGATGCGTTTAAAAGCTTCCATGGAGACCTCTCGGGTGTGAACACTTATGCCTCGCGTGGACAGTTGCAGCGTTCAAAGTGTTGGGTGTCAAGATTATACAATGACATACGTCCGCCCCAGACACAGCCAGTGTCAAGGGCAATGGCTTTAGGCTCAAAGCTCTGTCCTTCAAGGGCAGCCCAATGCCCAAATACAATCGTATCATTGCGAGTTAAGCGGTGTGGATGACTGAACCAAGGTGCAAAGCCTGCTGGTGCTGAATCGATCCCTTGCTTGCCTTTTAAGTTCAACTCGCCAGTAGCGCTGCAAAAGCGCATGCGAGTAAAGTAGTTAGTAATAACCCTTAAACGTTCGATGCCAGTTAGGTTGTCATCCCAAGTAGAAGGGTGGTCACCGTACATGCCATCTAAATATGCTTGGAATAGACTATCGTCGCGCAATGCTTGTTGTATTTCAGCAGCACGATTGAGTGCATCTTGAATGCTCCACTGGGGAGGGATTCCTGCATGCACCATACTGATTTGGCGTTGGCTATCATGGTGCATTAGCGGTAGCTGGCGCAACCAAAAGAGCAAGTCTGCGGCGTCAGGGGCGTCTAAAATTTCTTGCAGGGTATCTTTCTTTTTTAATCGAGCAGCTTGGTTGGCTACAGCTAATAGATGTAAATCGTGATTACCCAAAACGCTGACGACAGAGCCCCGAATAGTATATAAAAAGCGTAAAGTTTCGAGTGATTGTGGGCCACGGTTGACTAAGTCACCGACCAACCAAAGTTGATCTTGGTTAGGGTCAAACTGAACACGCTCAAGTAAGCACTTGAGTGGTTCTAAACAGCCTTGTATATCACCGACAGCATAGGTTGCCATTAATGTAGAGCTCCGGGCATGGCTAAGCTAAAAGGGGCAATGGGGGCCTCAAACTCTTCACCGTCTTCGGCGCGCATGGTGAAACTGCCTTGCATACTGCCCACGGCGGTGGTCATTAAGGTGCCGCTGCTGTAACTGTACTCATCGTCCGCATTAATGATGGGTTGTTCACCAACGACACCTGAGCCACGCACCTCTTGAGTTTTACCATCACCATCAGTGATGATCCAGTGTCGGCTGAGCAATTGTGCAGCATCGGTACCGTTGTTGCGGATGGTGATGTCGTAGGCGAACACATAGCGGTTTTCTTCCGGTTGTGAATGTTCGGCTAAAAAGCGTGTGTGTACTTTAATATCAATGGTATCGCTAAGATCTGTCATAGTGTTCTCAAAGGGATTCTACTGCTTGTTGATCGGCCAGTTGATCAGCCAATCGGACAAAAGCAGCAAGATCTAATTGTTCGGGACGTAAACTTCCATCGACTCCAGCTGCTTCAATGGCTTGACTGGATAAGATGTTCTTTAAAGTGTTACGCAGGGTTTTACGGCGCTGATTAAAAGCTTCGCGCACAATACGGTCTAGGGCGCGAGCATCTTTGGCTGGGTGAGGTAACTCGCTATGCGGTACAAGGCGCACAATGGCCGAGTCTACTTTGGGAGGCGGGCTAAAAGAGCCCGGGCCCACATTAAATAGATGTTCAACGCGACAGTGGTATTGCACCATAATGGACAAGCGTCCCCAGTCTCCGCCGCCTGGTTTGGCTGCCATGCGTTCCACTACCTCTTTTTGCAACATAAAGTGCATATCGCTTACTAAATGTGCATTATTGAGCAGGTGAAAAATTAAGGGCGTAGAAATATTGTAAGGCAGGTTACCGACGACACGTAGACTGTTAGGTTCAGCATCAAGGTGAGCAAAATCAAACTTTAATGCGTCACCTTGGTGTAGGTGAAAGTTGGGCTTGAGGCCAAACTTGAGTTTCAGAATAGGGATGAGGTCGAGATCGATTTCGATCACATCGACGTGAGCACCACTACCAATCAGGCTTTCTGTAAGCGCACCTTGGCCTGGGCCAATTTCTAAGATGTGCTCATCTTCACGAGGAGTAATAGCACGAATAATGCGATCAATCACGCCTGTATCGTGTAAGAAGTTTTGACCAAAACGCTTCCGGGCGCGGTGTTGATAGATCTGGGACATTCGGCTACTCCAATTAACAAGCCAACAAGTTTAACAAAAAACCAGTAACGCTTCGCTTTTATTGGTCACTGGTGTTGGAAAATAGGGAGGGGTGAGCCGGATATTTTTAAGATTAATGAAGCCATGCCGATCCAGGCATCACCTATGGTTTGACCTTTACTTTGTTCATCTATTAATTGCGCATCTTTAAGTAGTTGTTGCCATTGCGTGCCTGAAAGACGCTTGAGTGCACGAGTAAATAAAGGCTTACGTGGAGCAGGCCAAATGCGGGATAAAGCGCGGTCCATGCTGGTGCCTTGGCTAATCTGTTGTGATAGGTTGGCTATCTGCCGAATATCACGAGCGATGGCCCAAAGAATAATAGGAATCTCTACGCCTTCGCTCCGTAAACCGGCCAAAATACGCAGGCTGCGTTCAGTGTCACCTTCTAGAGCAGCGTCGACTAAGCCAAAGACATCATAACGCGCGCTATCGGCTATGCTGGCTTGAATTGTTGCGAGACTGAGATGGGGAGTGTTACTCAGCAGTTTGAGCTTTTCGATTTCTTGAACAGCAGCCAATAAGTTGCCTTCAGTGCGTGCGACAATTAAATCAATGGCTTCTGGATCTGCGCTGAGGCCTTGCTGTGTTAGACGCTGGTGAATCCATTGGGGCAGTTGTTCAATATTGACACTAGGTAATTGAATAAAGCCGCAGAGAGGGCTGTCCATTAGGCTTTTAGCCCATTTGGTTTTTAATGTGCTGCCATCCAAGCGTGGCACATTAATCAGTAATACTGTGTCTTGTGCAGGGCGTGCTAAGTATTCTAAGAGCACTTTACTACCTTGATCGCCGGGTTTACCCGAGCTAATGCGCAGTTCCAATAAGCGTTTCTCTGCGAACAGAGAGAGACTAGCATTGGCTTCACGGATGATATTCCAATCAAAACCACGCTCTACGTGAAAAACTTGACGCTCGCTAAAATCGGCTTGACGGCAAGTACTGCGGATGCTATCGCTTGCTTCTTGAGCTAAAAGTGGCTCATCACTGCTGACCAAGTAAATGGGCAGAAGCTCTTTTTTTAGCTGGTTGGCGAGTTTTTCAGGGTAAATGCGCATAAGGGCAGGTGTTGGGCCTTATTTGCATAAGGCCCTGCAAAGTTAATGAATACGAATGGGGGATTGTTGTGGTTGCGTGCGCTGCATTTCGCGCAGTGCAGCCTCGCGTGCTTGTATTTCAGCTTGCGCTTTGCGTTCAGCTTGTGCTTTTAACGTTTCAAGTTGAGCAGGTGTTATGGCTTGCAGACGCATCATCAATTGCATCACGAGTTCGCGTCGCATCTCTTCGCGCAGCAGGTCAGCTTCTTGGCTGGAGCTGGTGATGTTATCTTGGTTGTGTGCGTAAGTACGCTGAACTTCGATACGGTCTTTGATTAGGGCAGGCAGGTTGCCTGAGCGCAATTCATAATCGAATGCACTAGTTAATGTATATTCTGCACTGCGTGTACCTGCGGTAAAGCTAGCGGTACGGCGGCTGGTTTCTTCAGGGCCTAAGTAGAGCGTAAAGGGCGCGCTACTAGACACCTGTACTTTGTTGTTGTCTAGACTGCTTTTTACATCTTTACCTAAGGGGCTGAGGGCGTCACGTGCGGCAAAGTTTAATTCGGTGAGAGCCATTTGCATGGTGCCTGTACCGCGTAAGTGAAAGCCGCAAGCCGTTAATAAGAAGGCCAGACTGAGTACAGTAATAGAGCGTTTCAGCATAGTAGATCCTCTATGCCTAGCCCTAAATTGGGACTAGGCAGGGTGGGTAGAGTCAATCAGTTGGCTACAATATTAACCAACTTATTTGGAACAACAATCACTTTTCGAACGGTAAGGCCGTCAGTGTAGCGTAAGACATTTTCGTTCTCACGAGCGATTGTTTCAATTTCTTCGCGGCTGGCTGAGGCTGACACATCAATGTGTGCACGTAACTTACCGTTCACTTGCACCACCATACTTAAGGTGTCTTGGATCAGAGCGCTTTCATCAGCTTGAGGCCATGGGGCATCAATTACCGGCTCACTATGCCCCAGTTGCTGCCAAATGACATGACAAATATGCGGGGTGATAGGTGCTAATAAAAGGGTTACAGTTTCTAACCCTTCTTGAAGTAGAGCTCGGTCTTGTGCTTGTTCGGTCGGGTTTTTTTCCAGTACATTCATTAAGGTCATGACTTGGGCAATGGCCGTATTGAACTTTTGATGCTGTCCCACATCTTGGCTTGCATGCTGAATGGCAGCATGAATGGCACGACGAACCTCTTTTTGAGTGTCATTGAGGCCTGCTATATCCAGGGGCTCACAAGCACCGGCCTGTACATGCTTGTATGCTAAGCGCCAAACACGTTTCAGGAAGCGGCTTGCACCCTCAATACCCGAGTCAGACCATTCAAGGCTCATATCTGGTGGTGAAGCAAACATCATAAAGAGACGGCAGGTATCTGCTCCGTACTCATCGATCATGACTTGAGGGTCGACACCATTGTTTTTGGATTTGGACATTTTTTCAATGCCCCCAATGATGACCGGCTCTCCATCGCTGATCAGTGTTGCTGAGACAGCTTTACCTTTGTTGTCGTGTTCAACTTTGACTTCTTCAGGGTTGTACCATTGGCGACCACCGTTGGGCAGCATACGGTAGTAGGTTTCTGCAATCACCATGCCTTGCGTTAAGAGCTTGGCAAAAGGCTCATCACTATTAACTAAGCCTTCGTCACGCATTAGTTTATGGAAGAAACGTGCGTAAAGCAGGTGTAAAATAGCGTGTTCAATACCACCGATGTATTGGTCCACCGGTAGCCAGTAGTCTGCTGCTGACTTTTCAACTAAGCCGCCTTCATACTGTGGTGAAGCATAACGAGCGTAGTACCAAGATGACTCCACAAAGGTATCCATGGTGTCAGTTTCACGGCGCGCATCGGCACCACAGGTTGGGCATGTACACTCATAAAATTCGGGCATTTTATTCAGTGGATTACCGGAGCCATCTGGAATGACATTTTCAGGTAAAACTACGGGTAACTGATCTTCTGGTACAGGCACATCACCACAGCTTGGGCAGTGGATGATTGGGATTGGGCAGCCCCAGTAACGTTGACGGCTGATACCCCAGTCGCGTAAACGGAACTGCGTTTTGCGTTCGCCGCGTTCTTTAGCTTCTAAGTCAGCAACGATGCTATCAAAAGCATCTTGTACGCTTAAACCGTCGTATTTACCGCTGTTAATGGTGGTAACGTCAGTTTTGTTTGCGTACCAGTCGTGCCAGACTTTTGCATCAAAGGTTTTGTTTTCATCTGTAGATGCGAAGACTTGAGTGATGGGAAGTTGATAGGTGTTTGCAAAGGCAAAGTCACGTTCATCGTGAGCTGGGACAGCCATAACAGCGCCTTCACCGTAGCCCCACAGTACATAGTTAGCAACGTAGACTGGTAGTTTGTCACCGGTTAGTGGGTGGAGTACAAACTGACCTGTTGGTAGGCCTTTTTTCTCCATAGTAGCCATATCAGCTTCAGCGACAGAGCCAGCTTTGCATTCAGCTATGAATGCGGTCAACTCAGGGTTATTTACAGCAGCACGTTGTGCCAGAGGATGTTCCGCAGCAACTGCAACGTAGGTAGCGCCCATTAAGGTGTCAGGGCGTGTGGTATAAACCTTCAACTGACCTTCAATGCCGACAGTGTCAAGGTCGTAGTCAAAGAGGATATCGGCGCCAAAGCTTTTGCCGATCCAGTTACGCTGCATAGTTTTTACTTGCTCAGGCCAACCAGGCATGTTGTCTAGGCTACTTAGTAACTCGTCAGCATAGGCTGTGATTTTGAAGTAGTACATGGGAATTTCGCGCTTTTCAACGAGCGCATCTGAGCGCCATCCGCGACCATCAATGACTTGTTCATTAGCTAAAACGGTTTGGTCTACTGGGTCCCAGTTAACAGTACCTACTTTCTTATAAATAATGCCTTTTTTGTATAGCTGAGTGAATAACCACTGTTCCCAACGGTAGTAATCAGGTTTACATGTGGTGATTTCTCGCGACCAATCAATGGCTAAACCCAGTTGATTGAACTGAGCTTTCATATACGCCATGTTTTCGTAAGTCCAAGCAGCTGGCGCTACTTTATTTTGAATCGCTGCGTTTTCGGCAGGCATACCAAAGGCATCCCAACCCATTGGCTGCAACACATTTTTTCCGAGCATGCGCTGGTAGCGAGCAATAACATCACCAATAGTGTAGTTACGCACATGGCCCATGTGTAGGCGACCACTGGGGTAAGGGAACATAGACAAGCAGTAATAGGTGTCTTTACCGGCTTGCTCGGTCACTTCAAAGGATTTGTGCTCGGCCCAATGGCGCTGAGCGGCGGCTTCAATGTCGCGAGGCTGATACTGTTCGTGCATGATTTATGTGGTTATCGTCAAAAAGTCATAAAGGGAGATGCACCGCAGCACATCAATGAAAAATATCTGCCTAGCATACATGAGGCGGGCGCCTTCAGGGAAACGGCATCTTATTTTACAGGTAGTGCTTGGCGAAAATATTTAATTGGAAGCTAAGACTAGCATAAGTACTGTTGACCTCTGCAGTATGGCTATCCGTTTCCATTCAGGAGGGGATGGTGTTAGTGGAGATTTCAGAGCAGTATTGTGACTGCTTTGTTAAACTTTTGAGTCAGGGTTGAGCCATAATATTATATCTATGAGGAGATCACCTTGAATGCTGTCGCTGTGCAACGTGTATTGATTCTTGTAACCAGTGGGCCGAGCACCCCGGCACGTTGTGCCGCACCTTTTCATATTGCTACTTTGCTAGCTTGTTTAGATGCAGAGGTCACTTTATACCTTACGGGGGAAGCGACTGAATTTGCTAGTCCTGGAGTGGCTGAGTCGACTTTTCCAGATGCTAACGGTAATCCGGTTTTGCATTTTATGCGTCAAGCCAAACAGATGGGCGTGCGTATACTGCTTTGCCGTAAACCGCCTGTTCAAGGCCAAGCTGTAGTGGAAGAGCAGCCACTGATAAATGAGGTGGATGGCTATGGCAGTGGGGGTGAATTAGCGACAATGATTCTTGAATATGAACGGGTACTGACATTATGAAACTTGAAGGCATGCACTTTCCAGATGATCGCTATTACGCGCCAGCCCACAGTATGTGGCTGCGTGAGGAAAGTAATGGCGAGATCACCTTAGGGTTAACGGCTTATGGTGTAGCATTATTTGGGGATATTTTTGCTTTTACACCAAAACGGCTAGGTTTGAAAATCCAAGCAGATCGTAGTTTAGGCGTGGTCGAATTTGCGAAAGCGGCCGCATCGGCTAAGAGCCCCATTGCGGGTACAGTGGTAGCACATAATGAAGCATTGGAGCAGCGCCCAGCCTTGATTAATCGAGATTGTTACGGTGAAGGTTGGATGATCCGTTTACGCCCTGATGATTGGGAAACGGCAAAACAGCTGTTTTTACAAGGTGATGCCGTTGTGCCTGCTTTTACTGAGCAAGCAGAGCAAGATGGTTTTGATCCAAATGATGAAAGCGTGCAGGCATTGAAGTTGAAAAGTTAAGCAGAGTGAGAAACAGGCTGTTTGGAAGTAAGTGGCGGAGGGCAGTGGGAGTCGAACCCACCCAGGAACGGCTGCCGTCCCCAACCGGATTTGAAGTCCGGCCACACCACCGGATGTGATTGCCCTCCATGTACTGTGCGCAATACTAACGGTTTTTTACGCGTAATACCAAGCTACTTTCTGTGCGTAAACGGCGGTGATTACCAAAACGACGGGTAACACCGAGTCGATCTAGATATTCTAAGAGTTGAATACAGCGTTTACGGCCAAGTCCTACAGCATCACGAAATTCAATTACTTCTAGTGTATCGTTTTGTTCTGTAATTTTTAGGATCACTGTAATGAGCTGCTCGATAGCTATTTCTGGATAAAATAAATCCCGCACCACCTGGTGCAGCTGTCCTAAACGTGCCAATTTGAGTAATAAGTGACGGACTTGAGTTTCTTCACAGTTTTCTAAACGCGCCAGATCACGTACCCAAGGTGGATTTATTCCTCCTGACTCTAAGTGAGGCCAAAGTTTAGCTTTCAAGCTTTCTTCTTCGGTACTTAGACGTACACTGAATTCTGGCAAATGTAACCATGGACCAGTAGCTGCAATATTACCTTGAGCTAAAGCAGCATCGATTAAAGCACCGAATACTGCCGGCTCTATATGAGGTAAGCCAAAACGGCGCAAACGACCGCGATCAGGACCGGGTTCATCCGGTAACTCTTGATGGAAGCGGGTTAAGGTGTCTAAAAGGGCAGCATGGTTGTCTTGCCAGATAGCCTGCGTGAATAAGCGCGGACCATTACTGGTGGGTTGGATGATTGTTTTGTCAGGTAACTGCCAATCGTGTTGTGGGCGATTAAATTGACGCTCCAAGGCGTCGGGTGCTAAGCCATTCTTTGCAGTGGCTAGCAATGAAGGTAGAGCAGCTTCGAGGCTACCCAGTGTTAATGCTTTGAGTTGAGCTAAACGCTCAGCGGTACGACGTTGACGAGTAGGGGCATTAGGGTCAAGGACAATACCGCCTCCGAGGGTATGCCAAGCCGACTGATCACGGAGTATAACGCGGTCACCGTGCACCGCATGAGTGTAGCCGTCTAATACAAGCTGAGCGAGGCCACAAGCACCAGGGGCGATGTGCGAGGCTTCCAGTAGAGCGATACGTCCAGTTAAGCGTTGGGCGCCGATGTGGATATGCACGGGCGTCCAGTGCTCTAGGGGACGCGGTGCATCAGCAAGCAGATTCAATTGAATATCGAGTCTGCGACTTGGGTTGAGTAACTCAGAAGCTACTATCCAACTACCGCGTTGTATTTGTTCGGCTTTTAGCCGTTCCCCCGCTAAGTTGAGCGCTACACGTTGGCCAGTTTGAGCGGATGCACTAGCTTTATTTTGTGCATGGATGCCGCGCACACGAACTTGCTGCTGCCCCCCGTTGGGGTGACAAAGGAGTAGGCTGTCATCGGTTTGGATACGGCCGGCTAAAGCCGTGCCTGTGACGACAGTACCTGCACCGGATACGCTAAAGGCACGGTCGATAGATAGGCGGAAATAGTTTTTGTCCGCTTGGTGAGTGATGTTGCGTGCTTCGTTTAATAAAGCGTGACGTAGCTCAGGAACACCTTGGCCAGTGCTGCTGGAAAGCGGAAAAATAGGAGCCCCAGCATAAGGGCCTGATGCGAGGAGAGATTCGATCTCAGCTGCAGCGGATTGTTGAGTTTGTCGTTCAACGCGATCGCACTTGGTCAGAGCGATCCATAATTGTGGTATGCCAAGTAGCTCTAAAATGGCCAGATGTTCTCGGGTTTGCGGCATGACACCGTCATCAGCTGCTACCACTAAGAGGGCTAGATCAACACCGCCAGCACCTGCCAGCATATTATGGATAAAACGTTCGTGCCCTGGGACGTCAATAAACCCTAGTGTTGCTTCGCCACCTAAATTTGCATAGCGGTAACCCAGATCAATGGTGATGCCGCGTTCTTTTTCTTCACGACGTTGATCGCCACCTTGCCCAGTGAGTGCCTCTAGTAAGGTGGTTTTGCCGTGATCAATATGACCTGCTGTGGCAATGATCATATCGGTTGCACCTGCAAAGCAGACAGCTGTGCAATAAATGCAGCTTCGTCATTGAGCTGGCGTAAATCAAGCCAGAGAGCATCATCATCAAGCCGGCCAACGACTGGAATAGGCAGAGCACGTAATGCAGCCATCAGGGCATTAAGGGCACGGCTACGTTGTTTTCGTGCACCTTGTGGACGTAAACATAAAGCTGCGCTGTGTAAGCGAGCGACGGGCTGGGCGCCACTGCCAATCATGCCGTGAGTAGGTAAGACGTCAACCTGCCAGAGAGCACCAAGCTGCTCGGCAAGCATAGGTGCTAAACGTTGCGCTTGGTCTGTAATCTCAGATGCGGGGCGTGTTAATAATTGCAAACTGGTTAAGCGTTGAGCTAAACGATCCGGGTCTTGGTAAAGGCGTAGCACTGCTTCTAATGCAGCTAAAGTGATTTTATCCACTCTGAGTGCGCGTTTGAGAGGGTGGGCTTTAATGCGTTGGATCAAGTCGCGGCGACCAACGATAATGCCTGCTTGAGGACCACCGAGTAACTTATCACCGCTGAAGGTCACTATATCCGCGCCCGCTGTGAGAGATTCCTGCACCAAGGGTTCGCGAGGGAGATCCCATTGCGAGAGATCAACGAGGCTACCGCTGCCTAGGTCCTCTAATAGCGGAATATTATGTGTATGAGCAATAGCCGCTAAGCGTTTCGTGTCTACACTAGCAGTAAAGCCTTTAATCGTATAATTGCTGGGGTGGACTCTCAAAATCAGCCCCGTATTTTCGTTAATAGCAGCTTCATAATCCTGAGGGTGGGTGCGATTGGTGGTGCCTACTTCATGCAGAAGTACGCCGGCCTGCGCCATGATGTCCGGAATCCGGAAAGAACCACCAATTTCAATTAACTCGCCGCGAGAAATAACAGCTTCGTGACCAGCACCTAATGCGCTGAGGCTCAGGAGAACGGCTGCAGCATTATTATTGACCACTGTGGCCGCTTCGGCGCCGGTTAGCTCGCAGATTAAACTTTCAATTAAGTTGTCGCGATCACCTCGTTGGCCAGTACTTAGATCGAATTCTAAGTTGATTGGGTGACGGGCTGCTAAGGTCATGGCATCAATGGCTTCAGGAGGCAGTAAAGCACGGCCTAAATTGGTATGCAGTACTGTTCCAGTAAGGTTGAACATACGGCGCACATAAGGAGTTTGGTGCTGTTCAAGGCGTGTTGTGATTGCTGCGACTAATGTGTCTTCAGCCAAAGCCTCAGGTTGAAGATTGCCCCGACGATAGCTTTCTCCGAGCTCTGCCAAATAATCACGGACTATTTGGCGTAGCACTGAACGGCCATAGCGTTCTTGTAATGTAGCTATAGCGTTCAGTTTGAGCAGTTGGTCGACTGCTGGAGGTCGCTGCGCTTGCGGGGCGTTCATTAGTTGGTTTCTCCCTCATGACCGGGTGCGAGTAGCAAGTTTGGGGCACGACGTTGTAGGTTTTTTTCTGTTAAGGCTAGATCTAAATCAAGGCTCGCTAAGTCTGCGCTCAAGGCTTCGCCGCTTGGGGCGATTTCGAGGTACAGTTGTTTTAGGTAAGTATTGCACTCAGGGCAGACTTCAGCTTTAACGCCATGAGGGCTGTCATCGAAATGCAAGTAATCTAAGGCACGAGTGTTGAGGCAGTGGCTGCATTTTAAACGCACATAATGCCATTCGGTAGCGCAAAGTGAACAGAGCAAGTAGCGTACACCGTCAATCGGACGGCGGTGACGGATTACGCCAGTTACAGGTAAAGAACCACAACATGGACATTCAGTTTGATCTTCGCGCTCACGAATGTCTTCGGCATTAATGCTTTTAAGCCAGTAGCGCCAGGCCAACTGTAGCGCGGCACCAAGGAAAGGGGTGAGAGCCCCAGGCACAGCGCTAAAGCGTCCGCTTAATAAAGCAGTGGCCCAGATGTTACGTTGTTTTATATCAGCGAGTTGTAGACGTTGCAGTGCCTGTTGAACTGCTTCAGGTAGATCGTTATTTTGCTTAATAAATGTGTTGAGCAAAGCATCTAACTGCACTTGCCAGCCAGTATTGTGGAGCAGGGTGTCTACTGCTAATGGCAGCATATCATGTTGTAACGCGCCCGCCAAGGTGTGAGCATCTAGCTCAGGTTGACTTGGTGGGGCATCGAGGACACTTTGTTGTGCGTGGCAGATCTTAGCCAATAATTGCAAATAAGCAGCCATTGGGTGACCTTTTGCTAGTGTTTCGAGTCGTGCAGCGCGTTTGCTGAACATATCTAGAGGGGGGAGCTGTACAAAGGGCGGCGTCATGGCCGCATTTTCGATTTCCCCGGGTTCGAGAATGTTAGAGGACATGGGCTGATTCCTTGTTGTATGAGGCTTTGGAGCCTGAAGTGATGGGAAACTGTATAAATAAATAGGCAGCGCAAAAGCACTGCCTGGGTGTGTTTATACAACGTAATCATATCAGTCAGCCCCCTATGTTTGTGGAGCTGACTGAGTAGATTTAGCGCTCTTTTTTACGCATTTCGTCATACCATAAGCGGTGATGTTTGCGTGCCCAACTCTGACTGACTTTGCCAGAGGTCATCGCACCAATTGAGCCTTTAACCCAGATCGCTGCATAGACGTGGACGATAATGCTAGATATTAGCACAAAGGCAAAAAATGCGTGGAGCAAGCTAGCCAAACGAATGATGTCAATTGCGAAAAATCCGCTAAAGTATTCGCGCCAAATCACTATTCCGCTAAGCAACAACATGATCATGCTGATGATCAAAACCCAGAATAGGACTTTTTGCCCACCATTATATTTGCCTACCGCAGGTACGTCATCTTCCTGATTGTTGATGACTTTGCGCCATTTAGACAGCCACTCACGGTCGTGCGCCTTAAAGCGGTTGCGTCCAACAAAGCGTAATGCCAGCACCGCAAATAGGATAAACATCGCCACCCCGATGAAAGGGTGGAGAATGCGCGTCCAGGTACCGCCGCCAAAGAGGTTGCTTAACCAGAACAATGCTGGGTGAAACAACGCTAGGCCTGACAGTCCCGCCAGAATGAATAATAGAGCGACCGCCCAGTGATTGGTGCGCTCATTCGCATTGTACCTTTGCAGGTATTGGTTCTTGTCACTGTTCATATCACTCTCCCTGGCTTGGGTCACGGCTTTCGCTTGGATCGAAGTGCTGGACCTGTGCTGACGTACCTTGGGTATGCGTGTCGTCTTCGACGCGATTAGGCCCGATACGTATATAATGGAAGAACCCAGCCATAGCAGTAGCAGCCATAGCTAGCATAGCCAAAGGTTTGGTGACACCTTTCCAAGCACCCACAAAGGGGCTGATTGTTGGGTTCTTAGGAAGACCGCTATACATTTCTGGTTTGTCAGCATGGTGTAGCACGTACATGACGTGGGTACCGCCGACTCCAAGAGGGTCGTATAAGCCAGCATTTTCATAGCCGCGACGGTTAAGATCCGCGATGCGCCAGTTGGCATGCTCTTTCATGTCTTCCTTGGTACCAAAGACAATAGCGCCGGTTGGGCAGGTCTTGACACACGCTGGCTCAAGTCCTACTGCCACACGGTCAGAGCACAGTGTGCATTTATAAGCTTTTTTATCCTTTTCAGAGATGCGTGGTACATCGAACGGACAACCTGTAATGCAATAGCCGCAGCCAATGCATTTGTCTTGGTTAAAATCGACAATACCGTTGGCATGTTTAATGATGGCGCCCGGGCTCGGGCATGCTTTTAGACAGCCCGGGTCTTCACAGTGCATACAGCCATCTTTACGTATCAGCCACTCTAGATCGTCTTCTGTGGTTTGGTGCTCCTCGAAACGCATGACTGTCCAAGAGTCAGCAGTTAAATCGTTGGGGTTATCGTATACCCCAACGTTACTACCTACTTCATCACGGAGGTCGTTCCATTCGGAGCAGGCCACTTGGCACGCTTTGCAACCTATGCAAAGCGTGGTGTCGATGAGCTTAGCAACCTCGTCAACTTGGCGGATCGAAGAGCTCGTTGTGGTAGTGGCAGAACGTGCGATGATGTCTTGTGTGCTGGCCATAATTACACCCTCTCCACGTTAACAAGGAAGGACTTGTATTCAGGCGTATGGGTATTACCATCACCGACGAAAGGGGTCAGTGTGTTGGTGATATAACCATTTTTAGCTACGCCTACGAAGCCCCAGTGCAGCGGGATGCCTACGTGGTGCACTGTCTTGCCGTCCACCTGTAAAGGCCTGATCCGCTTAGTGACTACAGCTACTGCTTCAATAAAGCCACGGTTGGATGACACGCGTACCCGATCGCCAGCTTTAATACCTAACTCCTTACACATGACCTCACCGAGTTCAACGAACTGCTGTGGTTGCATGATCGAGTTGAGTCGACAATGTTTAGTCCAGTAGTGGAAGTGCTCAGTTAAACGGTAGGTAGTGGCCGCATATGGGAATTCGTCGGCAGTACCGAAAATTTCCATGTCATTACGGAATACACGCGCCGCCGGGTTACTGGTTGCGTTCGGAAACTTCGGGTGCAGAGGGTTACGTCCGATTGGTGTTTCAAAGGGTTCGTAGTGCTCTGGGAACGGTCCTTCAGCCATGTTGCCACGAGCGAAGAAGCGCGCTACACCTTCAGGGTTCATGATAAATGGGTTCATTTTGTCTGCTGGGTCTGAGCCAGCTGCAAAATCAGGCACATCTGTTCCTGTCCATTTTTTACCATCCCACCAAACCAGACGCTTGTCCTTGTCATTCCATGGCTTGCCGGACGGGTCTGCAGATGCTCGGTTGTATAGAATTCGGCGGTTTGCAGGCCATGACCATGCCCAGCCTAAGGTTTGTCCCATATCGTATGGATCTGAGTTGTCGCGGCGTGCCATTTGGTTGCCGTTTTCCGTCCAAGAGCCACAGAAGAGCCAGCAACCGCTTGCGGTACTGCCATCGTCACGCATTTGGTTGAAACCAGATAGTTGCTGACCAGCACGTAGGAAGGTCTCTCCTGTATTTGGGTCTTTTAGGTCAGCCAGTGCTTTACCATTGAATTCGCGAGCGATTTCTTCCGGTGAAGGCTCATCAGGACGCTGATATGACCAATTTAAATTTAAAATTGGATCAGGGAAGGCACCACCTTCTTTTTTATACAGGTCACGTAAGTGATGGAATAAGTTACCCATAATAAAGACATCAGGGCGTGCTTCCGCAGGAGCGTCACCACCTTTCCAGTGCCACTGTAGCCAACGACTACTGTTCACCAATGAACCATTTTCCTCGGCAAAACAAGTAGTAGGAAGGCGGAATACTGTGGTTTGAATGCTAGCAGTGTCGACGTTGTTGTAGTCGTCTACGTGTTTCCAAAACTCTGAGGTTTCAGTGACCAGTGGATCCATGATTACTAGGTATTTCAGACGAGCTAAAGCAGCACCCACTTTGGCTTTATTTGGGAAAGCCGCGATAGGGTTAAAGCCTTGGCAGAAGTAGCCGTTCACCTTGCCTTCGTACATCATGTCAAAGTATTTGAGCACGTCGTACATGGGCTCGTCCAACTTTGGAAGCCAGTCATAACCCCAGTTGTTTTCTTTAGTAGCTGCGTCGCCATACCATGCTTTCATGAGGCTGACATGGAAACGACCGTAATGCTGCCAGTAGGACATTTGTCCTGGGCGTAAAGGTTGTTGTGCACGCTTGGCAATATATGCGTCGTAGTCTTGCTCATTATCACGCGGTAAGGTGAGATAACCTGGTAACAGGTTCGAGAGCAAACCTAAGTCTGTTAAGCCTTGAATGTTGGAGTGACCGCGTAGGGCGTTAACACCACCACCGAGCATACCAATATTACCTAACAACAATTGCACCATGGCTCCCGCGCGAATAATTTGTGAGCCAATGGAGTGTTGTGTCCAGCCTAGAGCGTACAAGATGGTCATGGTTTTGCCAGGTGCTGCTGTCTCAGCAATGGTATCCCACACTTCCATCATACGTTTAAGTGGTGTGCCACAAATCTGGCTGACCAGTTCTGGGGTATAGCGGCTGTAATGCTTTTTCAATAACTGATACACGCAGCGTGGGTGACTCATGCTTGGGTCAACTTTAGCGTGACCGTTAGCATCAAGCTCATAATCCCAATCGCTTTTATTTGGATAACTACGTGATTCAGCGTCATAACCATTGAACAGACCATCTTCAAAGCCGTAGCCTTCTTTGACGATAAAGGTCATGTCCGTATAGTTGCGTACGTACTCATGTTGAATTTGATCAGTTTCGATTAAGTAATTGATCAAACCACCAAGGAAAGCAATATCTGAACCTGTACGAATCGGCGCGTACAAATCTGCTACCGCAGCCGTACGGGTGAATCGCGGGTCAACAACGACCAACTTAGCCTGGTTGTGTGCTTTGGCCTCGGTAACCCATTTAAAACCAACGGGGTGAGCCTCAGCAGCATTACCGCCCATGACCAGTACAAGGTTGGCGTTCTTAATGTCATTCCAATGGTTTGTCATGGCACCACGGCCAAACGTCGGGGCAAGACCTACCACCGTCGGACCGTGTCAAACGCGAGCCTGATTATCGAAACCAAGAATACCTAATGAGCGCACGACTTTATGGGTCATATAACCAGCTTCGCTTGAGGCCGCAGAGGCTGCAAGAAAGCCCGTACTGAGCCAGCGGTTAACCGTTTGTCCAGCTTCATTTTTTTCAATGAAGTTGGCATCACGGTCGTCTTTCATCAGGCGGGCGATACGTGTTAAAGCCTCGTCCCAGCTAATGCGTTTCCACTCATTGCTGCCTGCTTCTCGTACTTGCGGGTAATGTAAGCGGTTAGGACTGCGAATAAAGTCAATGAGGCCTGCGCCTTTAGGACACAGTGAGCCGCGGTTGACAGGGTGGTCTGGGTCACCTTCAATATGGAAAATTTCTTGACTGACGTTACGTCCGCCGCTACCGCGACTGTACATCACAAGACCGCAACCAACTGAGCAGTAAGGGCAAGTGTTACGTGTTTCTTTGGTATTAGTGAGTTTGAATTGGCGAACGGAGTCAGCAAACGCTGGCTGCGGTGCCATTCCGAGTGCGGCAAGGCTTGAGGTGGCTAATCCTACGCCGCAAACCTTAAAGAATTCTCGACGGTTCATATCCATCGTGATCATCTCCTTTCATGCTGCAGCTGACTGTATTGGCTGGCTTTATAGTGAAAGCGCGGCTGATCATTCAAACTGCAGATCGGCTGGAAAGTTTGGCCAACTGTAAAGTACACAGAAGGCAGGAAATGTATCGCTAACTTTTGACGCATCAATCTTAATATGCGCGTTACTTTGATGCTAGCAGGGAGAGATTTATTTACTACTACGTTGTTTGTCTAAAAAGTACATTTGGTTGATCTAGATCAATGAAAGTAGGTTAAATCGTATAAGGCGATGGGTTTTCAGATTATAAGAGAGGGCTATAGTGCAGCCGGTAAAGCAGCGCGCCAATGGCTTCATTCAGTAGGGCTGTATTGTGCCAAAGGGCTTTACTTTCAGGTATCCAACCGTTGAGTGGGCGACGGTTTGGACCACTTAAAAAACCTACCGGTGCACTGATGACTTCAAAGCCAAACTGTTCGTAACTCCAACGGGAGCGTGGCATATGCCATGCTTGAGTGACTAAAACAATACGGTGAACACCTTCTGCTTGCAGCATAGCTGCGCTGAACCTAGCATTTTCCCAAGTGGTACGGCTCTCGCCTTCGAGCCAACGTGTGGTGAGCGCAAAGTCTTGGGTAAAAATATCGGCCATGATTTGCGCCTCACTGGGTGGTTGGCCGTAATGGAGACCGCCACTGGTTAACAGAGGAAGCTGTGAGGCTTTAGCAATGCGTGCGGCGTAGCGTATGCGCTGCATAGCCATCAAAGAAGGTTGATCATTCTGCCAAGCTGGATCATTGGTTTCGCGACCACCACCGAGAACAACGATAGCATCTGCATGCTGACTTAAAGAGGGCCAATGCACGGGGTCGAGTGCTGTTTCCGTTTCCAAAACCCGAGCAGCATATTCAACAGTAATGGGCAGGCTCATAATGTAAAGCCCGATGATGCTCATTAGACAGCTGGTGATAGCCAGTTTAGGCCAGCGTTTACGGATCAATAGGCTCAAGATGAGTAGGAGTAAAAAGCAACTAGGTGGAAATGCCAGTTGTTTGAGAATGTAGCGCCAAGTCATTTGTACAACCTAAATGTGTATTGTCATAGGTGGTATTGTGCCCGTATCTTAAAGAGGAAGACATCCAAGGGCTCTGCTTGACCCTAACCATTAGGCTGGGCCATGCTTTGCACCACATTTTTAATATCCTTGAGTAGAAATAATGAAACCAGAAACGATAGCGCTTCATGTTGGCTATAAATCAGACCCAACCACTAAAGCGGCTGCAGTACCAATTTATCAGACAACCTCCTACACCTTTGATGACACTCAGCACGGTGCTGATCTGTTTAATCTAAAGGTGCCTGGTAATATTTATACCCGTATTACTAACCCAACCAACGATATTCTTGAGCAGCGTGTCGCAGCCCTTGAAGGTGGTATTGCTGCGCTGGCGATGGCGTCAGGCATGGCGGCCATTACTGCGGCCATTCAAACCATTGCAGAAGCCGGCGATAATATCGTTTCTGTGGCTAAACTGTATGGAGGTACTTATAACCTTTTTGCGCATACTTTGCCGCGCCAAGGTTTGGAAGTGCGTTTTGCCCCGCATGATGATCTAGCAGCGTTGGAAGCTATGATTGACGAGAAAACTAAAGCGGTTTTCTGTGAAAGTATTGGTAATCCAGCGGGCAATATTGTTGATATGCAAGCGTTGGCCGACTTGGCTCATCGCCATGGTGTGCCCTTGATTGTGGATAATACCGTCGCTTCACCTGCTTTATGGCGTCCTATCGAGCACGGTGCTGATATTGTGATTCAGTCACTGACTAAATATATGGGCGGGCATGGTACTACCATAGCTGGTGCTATTATTGACTCTGGTAAGTTCCCGTGGGCTGAGCACAAAGAGCGTTTTCCACTGCTGAGTACGCCTGATGTGTCTTACCATGGTGCGGTATATACCGATGACTTTGGCCCTGCTGCTTTTATTGCACGTTGCCGAGTAGTGCCACTGCGCAATATGGGAGCAGCTTTATCACCTTTTAATGCTTTCTTAATTATGCAGGGTATTGAAACATTAGCGTTACGTATGGAGCGGCACTGTGAAAATGCTCAGAAAGTGGCTGAGTTTTTAGAGGCGCATGAGCAGGTAGCTTGGGTCAGCTATGCAGGATTACCTAGCCATCCTGATCATGCTTTAGCGCAAAAATATATGGGTGGTAAGGCATCTGGTATTTTGTGTTTCGGGATTAAGGGTGGCGAAGCAGCAGGTGCTAAATTCATTGACGCACTACAGTTGTTCTATCGTTTAGTGAACATCGGTGATGCTAAATCATTAGCGTGTCATCCAGCGAGTACTACCCATCGTCAGCTAAATGATGAGGAAATGGTTAAGGCAGGTGTAAGTGCAGACTTGATACGTTTATCGATTGGTATCGAGCACATTGATGATATTTTAGCGGACTTAACTCAAGCGTTAGACGCTGCGCGTTAATTATGGGGGCGCGCAAGCGAGTGTGCCGTTTGCGCGCTTTATCATCTCGTTATCATCTCGTTTTGAAAAGGAATGCACATCTATGCAACATATCATGGTTGCCCACGATCTCAGCGAGAATGCCAAGCTTGCTTTGCAGCGGGGTATACAATTGGCTGAGCAACATCAGACACGTTTAAGTGTGATCAATGTTTTAGAAGATCACTTGCCTATGAACGTGCTTGAAAAGCAAATGTTGGCAGCTGATAAATTGATTAATCAACAGCTAAAGGAATACGGTGCTGCTGATGCTCAAGTGCTCATTAAAATGGGGCGTCCAGCGCAAGTAATAGTGGCTGCGCAAAAAGCTCACAGTGTTGATTTCTTAGTGATGGGCGATCACCATCAAGACTCCCCTGAATATTTTTCTGGTACCACTTTAGAACGTGTTTTGCAGCGCAGTATTGTGCCTGTGCTTTTGGCAGTGGAAAGCGACTGCTCTAGCTATGAGCGAGCCTTAGTGCCACTGGATTTTTCTTTATGTGCCTGCAACGCATTACATCATGCTTATAAAATATTACCCAGCAGTGCACAAATACATGCTTTACATGTACTCGAAATGGCAGAAGTGCATGGCGCTGACAGTGATTCTGAGTTGGAGTGGCAGACATCATTATTTGATCAGTTGGTCGCCGATGAACGAGCTAAAATGCCGATCACTGGACCACAAATCAGTCATGAGTTGCGACAGGGTGAACTGCATAATTGCCTTGCGCAAATGATTGTCGAGTTTCAACCACAATTATTGGCTATAGGGAAGCATGGGCGGGGTGTTTTAGCAGACGCCTTGTTAGGTAGTTTAGCGCAACACTTTTTAGGCCATCCACCTTGTGATGTGTTGGTGGTGAAATAGTTTGTTGGCGAACGCTTAGCGTCCGCACTTGTAGAGCCTGCTGTAGACAGCTTAACGGTGATAGTTGTCGAGCATTACCCTAATTGCTTCGCGTAAGTTTGGAATAGAGTTGGTGCTGTTGTTCTGGTGGCTTACTGTGCTGCGCCCTTGCCAGATTTGCTGGCCAGTTTTAGCGTCAATAAAAGACAGTGTGAGTTGTTGGTAGTTCTCAGTGTAAGCACGAGGTGTAATAGGAAAGTTGATGCCTATGCCCGAATGCCTGTAATGGTCGTGGTAAGTGTTAAATCTGCCGTAGCCATAGCCTAGGCTCACGGAAGGGTAAGGACGGTCATAATAGTTATAATTGGTGCGCTGCCCATGCTGACTGCTGAAGAGAATTTTAAGCTCACATTGTTGCAGGTAGGTTGCCGCTCGTAAGCCGTATTGCTCTAGTTGCTCGGCCACTATACCTTGTGCGCTATCCGGTGGATAAACAGGATTGCTTTGGTTGGCATCGAGGTGTTGCCAGCACCAGTAATTATAGTCTTGTGTGCCAAGCTGTGCTGGGTAGGAGCTGCGATCGAAATGCTGAGCTGCTTCTGGAGGTGCAGGTGGCAAAGGTTTGCCGTCTGCTTGATAGGGGTTACTCGCTTGGCAGCTTATTAGCATAAATGGTGTGATACTCAGTAGTAGATAACGAAGCATTAAGATGCATCCTAAAGAACTGATTTAGTTTTAGTCTACTGTGCTCGTACGAGGCTGGCAAAGCCAATGCAGATAACGACCGAGTCCGGATAAGGCAGGGTGGCGGCGGTAGTTGAGTTCGGTGTTGACCAACTCCTCTGGTGCAATTTTTTGGCGAAATTGAGGTGGCATATAATCATGAAATACGCGTATCCCACTGCGTTGTCGAATATACCAGAGGGGTTCAACCTGGTCTGCCAACTCACGAGGGTCTAAGGGTTGTTGAGGGGTTAAACCACCTGCGTCGCCAGTAAAACGCTGCTGGTTCAGTTTGCGTAAGTTACCTTTAATCAGATTCTGTAAAATCAGTCCGTCTTTATTATAGAAAGCTAGAGAGAGCCATCCATCCGCTGCTGTGAGTTGCTGCAGAGCGGATAAAATTGTTTTGGTTTCTGCTAGCCACTCTAGCACTGCATGACATAGTACCAAGTCATATTGCTGTTGGTTTTGTTGCGTAAAGGTTTGCCAGTCAGCTTGGATAAAAGTGGCTTGGCACTGCGCATTAGCAAAACTGTTCTGGGCTGTTTCTAGCATGGATAAGGCGGGTTCAACCAAGGTGACGTGATGGCCTTGTTGAGCTAGCCAAAGTGACATATGACCTAAGCCAGCGCCGATATCTAACACTTGTAGTGGGCGCTGCGGAAGTACCTCCGTAAGGTCGGCTTGCAGTACGGCTAAGCGTATAGTGCCTTTATTGCTGCCATAGATTTTTTTGGCAAATCGGATGGCAAGATCATCAAAATGTTGGTCGTGCATGGGAGACTCATCAATAAATATTGTGGACTTTACCAGAAATGCGAAAACTTCGTGTTTTACTGCAGTAAGAATGGGGTCGGTAAGTAGTTCAGTAGGGTGTGAATGAACAGGCTAGCGGTATAAAGAATAACCTTAAATAACAAGATAGGGCTGTGGCCTTAGTCGATATTGTTGTCATCTAGGTACAAGCGTAAAGAGTGGCGAGTTTTAGAGACGGTGAATGTTAAAATAAGTGGCGGTGGTAAGGTTAATTATGGTGGGGTTTGTGCTGCTTGCTCAGTGAGTTTTTAGAGTGGGGTTGGTTGATATGAAAGCGCTGCAGGTGAAACACAAATTCAGTGCTACGTTGTAAAACCTCTCCGTTCATATTGAGTACCTGTACTGCAATGCGGTGCTTGCCTCTAGGGAGGTTGTTCAAATTCTGTAGCAATGAACGATTGGCTGTTGTGTAGGGTTGGTCATTGATCAGTAATTGTAGGCGGTGATCTGGCGCTAATTCTGGTTGGATCTCAATGGTAATGCTAAAACGCCCTGCATTGGCGCGCAGGGCGTGATCCGTAGGAAGTCCCGCTATATGTAATGTTTGGTATGCGCTAGAGGTTGTGCTTGTCGGTTCTAGAGGTTGAGAGGCGTGTATTTGTTGCGGGGTGAAGGCCGGTATACGATTGATGGGTTGTTGTGATATAGGGTGTGCTATTGATGTAATGGGCTGGTCGCTGAAAACAGCTATACCCTGTTCATCAATGTAGTGATAAATCTGTGCACTCACATGCGGCAGTACACCTAATAACATCAATACCCATTTGCTTCGCATGGTTTTCTCCTTGTCATGAAGCAGTAAAGCTTTAAATAGGCTTTTTGTCTAGACGTGCTTTACGTGGGAATGTTAGGGAAGTGCAGGCTAGGACTGAGGGTGTTAGGATCTACTTCAAGCTGCTATTAAAAACTGAATTGTGGCGTTGGGCCGCGTACACTATGAGTACGTTATACTTTGCCACTTTAGAATTTATTGGTAGTGAGCGAGGTATTTTGTATTTTTATTGCAATAGAATGCATTAAATACTGGCGCTGCCGTCGGGCAGCAGTCAAAATAACAGCTGAAATAATATTTAAGTGCCTCACCTTCGTTTTTTGACACGCTACTTGTCTTGACGGGACAAATGATGTGGTGAGTGCATTGCCCAGAACCACCTGTTGCAGGGGGCATCTTGTTTATAAAGTCCTGGAGACCATAATGTCGAAGTCGCTCGAATTAATTAAAACCCATAACGCCAAGTGGATTGACTTGCGTTTTACTGATATCGGTGGGCAACAGCACCATATCACTATGCCAGCACGTGATGCTGATGATGACTTCTTCGAGCAAGGAAAGATGTTTGACGGCTCTTCCATGGCGGGTTGGAAAGGCATTGAAGCTTCGGACATGATTTTGTTGCCCGATGACAGCACCGCAGTAATGGATCCTTTCACCCAAGAGCCAACCTTGATTTTGGTATGTGATGTGATTGAGCCCTCCACCATGCAGGGGTATGACCGTGATCCACGTGCCATCGCTGCTCGTGCTGAGGAGTACCTAAAGTCTACAGGCATTGGTGATACAGTTTTTGTTGGGCCTGAACCGGAGTTTTTTATCTTTGATCAGGTCAAGTTTAAGTCTGATATGTCCGGCTCTATGTTTAAAATCTATTCTGAGCAAGCCGCTTGGAACAGTGATGCTGATATTGACGGAGGCAATAAAGGTCACCGTGTTGGTGTGCAAAGTGGTTATATGCCGACTCCGCCTAATGATTATGATCATGAAATCCGTACCGCAATGTGTAATGCATTGGAAGAAATGGGTCAACTTGTCGAGGTTCATCATCACGAAGTTGCTACTGCGGGGCAGAACGAAATTGGTGTGAAATTTAACACTTTGGTGGCCAAAGCCGACGAAGTGCAAGCGCTGAAATATGTGGTGCATAACGTTGCTGACGCTTATGGCCGTACCGCGACTTTTATGCCAAAACCGCTATACGGTGACAATGGGTCGGGTATGCATGTGCATATGTCGATCACATCAGAGGGACAGAATACCTTTGCTGGGGAAGGATATGCTGGCTTATCTGATAATGCTTTGTATTTTGTTGGGGGTATTATTAAGCATGGCAAAGCACTCAATGCTTTAACTAATCCGTCTACCAACTCCTATAAGCGTTTGGTACCTGGCTTTGAGGCGCCAGTGATGCTGGCCTACTCAGCGCGTAACCGCTCTGCCTCTATCCGTATACCTTATGTATCGAGTCCTAAGGCCCGACGTATTGAAGCACGTTTCCCTGATCCATCTGCCAATCCGTATCTGGCTTTTGCTGCATTGTTAATGGCTGGTTTAGATGGTATTCAAAATCGTATTCACCCAGGTGATCCTGCGGATAAAAACCTTTACGATTTACCACCCGAAGAGTCTAAAGAAATTCCGCAAGTCAGCGGCAGTTTAAAAGAAGCTTTGGATGCACTGAATGAAGATCGTGAGTTCTTATTGCGCGGTGGAGTATTCAGCAATGAGTTTATAGATGCTTTTATTGCCTTAAAAGCAGATGAAGAGTTGCGCGTACGTACTTTTGTACATCCACTTGAGTATGAGCTGTACTACAGCTGTTAAGTGCTGCATCACTTAAATAGACAGAGCGGTGTGATCAGTCTCATGCTGCTCTGTGCGTTTTTTAAGCTTTTTTTGAAAAAAGCTGCTATTATTTGTGCCCATTTTTGCGGTTGCTTTGGTAACCCTTCTTAGCGACCTGTTTGCACCATGAAATTAATTTTAAAATCTTTTGCTGAAATCACCATTAAAAGCCGCCCAGTGCGCAAGCAGTTTTTACGTCAGTTAAGTAAAAACATCCGTACAGTTCTGCGTGATATTGATCCCGAGGTGAAGGTCACCGGTGAGTGGGATAACCTCGAGTTAGTGACCAACGTCCAAGACCCTGCGCTGTTGCAAGAATTGTATGCGCGGCTGCGCTGCACGCCGGGTATTGCACATTTTTTCCAAGTGTTGGAATACCCTTTAGGCGATTTAGATGACATCGCTCAGCGGTGTAAAGATCACTATTGTGACTTGCTTAAAGGCCGCACGTTTTCAGTGCGTTGTAAGCGAACCGGTAAGCATCCTTTCTCTTCAGTTGAAGTCGAGCGTTATGTGGGAAGCCAACTGCGTCAGCAATGTGGTGCTGCTGGTATTAACTTGCGTAACCCTGAAGTTGAGGTGCGCTGTGAAGTACGTCATAAGCGTCTTTTGCTTGAATATGAGCGCCATCAAGGTATTGGTGGTTATCCGCTAGGTAGTGTCGAGCAAGCATTGGTCTTAATGTCTGGTGGTTTTGACTCCACAGTAGCTGCTTATAAAATGATGCGCCGCGGCTTACTCACACATTTTTGTTTCTTTAATTTAGGTGGTCATGCGCACGAGCTGGGTGTCAAGGAAGTTGCCCATTACTTATGGGAAAAATATGGTAGTTCACACCGAGTGCTGTTTGTCAGTGTGCCTTTTGAAGAAGTGTTGGGTGATATTTTAGAGAATGTTGATAACGGGCATATGGGCGTTGTGCTTAAGCGCATGATGTTTAAAGCCGCCGAACAAATTGCTAATGACTTAGAAATTGACACTTTGGTAACAGGTGAAGCAATCTCGCAAGTGGCCAGTCAGACACTGACTAATCTAGCGGTGATTGACAAAGCAACCGATAAGTTGGTGGTTCGTCCTCTCATTACCGAGCATAAACAAGATATTATCAGTACCGCGGTTGAAATTGGCACTGCAGAGTTTGCTGAAAATATGCCTGAGTATTGTGGTGTTATTTCAGTGAACCCACGCACGCGAGCCAAACTTGGTCGTGTTGAACATGAAGAAAGCCGTTTAGACCCTAGTATTTTACAGCGTGCTGTGGATAGCGCGACGCGAGTCACTATGGATCAGGTGCTAGACGAGCTAGGCAAAGATATTCATGTCGAAGAGGTTCATGAAGCCTTGCCAGGGCATATTGTGGTTGATATACGCCACCCTGATGAGGTGGAAGAGCAGCCGCTTGCTGTAGAAGGTATTGAGCAAATGACGGTGCCTTTTTATGCTATTAATGCTCGTTTTAAAGATTTTGACCCGAGTCGACAATATTTACTCTATTGCGATCAGGGTGTAATGAGTAAGTTGCATGCTTATCATTTGCTGCATGAAGGTTATGCAAATGTGCGTGTTTATCGCCCACGTTTAGGGCAGCCGACGCGTGCAAGCAGTCACGCATGATTAGACACATTTTATCGATCTGTTTGTGGAGTTGTGTGGCTATGCCGCATCAGCTGCGCCCGCCGGATCTATAAATTCTTCCTACACTGATTCGAACTGCTACGTTTTGCGTGCAGCCTACATATTTTATTTTGAGAAAAGCTTGTGATTGAAAATTTACGTAATATTGCCATTATCGCCCACGTTGACCACGGTAAAACAACCTTGGTTGACGCCCTGTTGCGTGCTTCTGGAACTCTAGACCGCAAAGAGTTGGATTCTGATCGTGTCATGGATTCCAATGATCAGGAAAAAGAGCGCGGTATTACTATTTTGGCGAAAAATACCGCCATTAAGTGGAATGACTACAACATTAATATCGTAGACACCCCTGGTCACGCTGATTTTGGTGGTGAAGTTGAGCGTGTGATGAGTATGGTTGACTGTGTACTATTGGTGGTAGATTCCATTGATGGCCCCATGCCACAGACGCGTTTTGTAACCCAGAAAGCTTTCCAGTCTGGCTTGAATCCTATTGTGGTGATTAATAAAGTTGACCGCCCTGGCGCACGTCCAGACTGGGTTGTAGATCAGGTGTTCGATCTGTTCGATAACTTAGGTGCAACTGAGGATCAACTGGATTTTCCAATTGTTTATGCCAGTGCATTAAATGGTGTGTCGGGCTTAGATCCAGCGGAAATGACGGACAACATGGATGTCTTGTTCCAGGCCATTGTTGATTATGTAGAGCCGCCGAAAGTTGATCTTGATGGTCCGTTCCAGATGCAAATTTCTGCTTTGGATTACAATAACTTTCTCGGTGTGATCGGGATTGGTCGTATTACCCGCGGTCGTTTAAAAGCGAATATGCCAGTGACTTCGATTGATGCTGAAGGTAAGCGTCGTAATGGTCGTTTGCAAAAAATCATGGGTCACCATGGTTTACAGCGTGTGGAAGTTCAAGAAGCACAAGCAGGTGACATCGTGTGTGTCAGTGGTTTTGAGCCACTGTTTATCTCTGACACTTTGTGTGATCAGAACCACGTTGAAGCATTGCCACCACTGAGTGTTGATGAGCCTACTGTAAGTATGACTTTTCAAGTTAACGACTCTCCTTTTGCCGGCAAAGAAGGTAAGTTCGTTACCAGTCGTAACTTAAAAGAGCGTTTGGAGAAAGAGCTGCTACACAACGTTGCTTTGCGTGTTGAGCAAGGTGATGATGCTGATAAATTTAAAGTATCGGGTCGTGGTGAGTTGCACTTGTCTGTCCTGATTGAAACCATGCGTCGTGAAGGTTTTGAATTAGCTATTTCACGTCCTGAAGTGGTCATCAGAGAGGTTGATGGTGAAAAGCAAGAGCCATACGAAAATGTCATTCTAGACATTGAGGAGCAGCATCAAGGCTCCATTATGGAACAGTTTGGTCTACGTAAAGGTGAGCTAACTGATATGGTGCCAGACGGTAAAGGTCGTATCCGTCTTGAGTACACTGTCCCTTCACGTGGCTTAATTGGTTTCCGTAATCAGTTTATGACCATGACATCTGGTACGGGTATTTTGACCGGTATGTTCAGTCATTACGGTCCAATTAAGAGTGGTGAAGTCACCAGCCGTCAGAATGGTGTATTAGTGTCTATGGCCACAGGTAAAGCATTGAGCTACTCACTGGAAACCTTGCAAGAACGTGGCAAGTTATTCTTAAGCCCAGGTGAAGAGGTTTATGAAGGTCAGTTGGCAGGTATCCATAGCCGTGATAACGATCTAACGATCAACCCAACTAAAGCTAAGAAGTTGGATAATATGCGCGTTTCCGGTAAAGAAGAAACTACAGCTTTAGTTCCGCCTATTATTTTTACTCTTGAGCAGGCACTTGAGTTTATTGAAGATGATGAACTGGTTGAAGTAACACCAAAATCGATTCGTCTCCGTAAGAAATTCTTAAGTGAGAACGAGCGTAAACGTCAAGGTCGTAGCAAAGCTTAATTTGCTTGGGTGTTTGACATAAAACCCGTAACGGCAAGCGTTGCGGGTTTTTTATTGGTTTTTTAATAACGAGTGAGCCAATGAATATGCTCTGAGTTGATGCGTTACTCTGTGTCACAGATCTGTCATGGTTTTGTTACTTGCTTTACATCTAGCCAACCTAAGCTGAGGTCATCCTAATTACTTCAGTCGATGGGGGTTGGCAATGAGTCAGTTTGAGCAACAAGATGAATTAAATCACCCGCGCCATGAAACACCAGAATTTACTCAAATGATTGAGCAAGGTGGTTTATCTCGCCGCCGTTTTTTAGGCGCAGGTGCCGTCTTAGGTGCTGCCGCTTTCTTTACGCTATCGCCGATGAGTCGTTCGCTTGCAGCCGCTTTAGCGCCATCAGGCAGTCCATTGTTGGGTTTTAAAGCGGTACCGGCGAGCACAGCAGATACTCTAGTGGTGCCTGAAGGCTATCAAGTGGAGCGTTTGATTTCTTGGGGTGACCCTTTATTTGCCGATGTAGCAGCCTTTTCTAATCGGCTGAGTGACAATACAGCTGCTCAACAAAAACGCCAGTTTGGTGATAATAATGATGGTATGAGCCTGTTTCCGGTGGATGAGCAAACTGCTATTTTGGCTGTGAACAACGAATACACCAACTATGAACTGATGTTTGAGCATCAAGGCAAAAATATGAGCGCTGCTGATGTGGAGTATGCTCAAGCCGCACATGGTGTATCGATTCTGACCTTAACGCAGCAAGAAAAAGGTTGGCGTTTTGATATTAATGGTCGCTTTAATCGCCGTATTGATGCTAATACACCTATGCGTATCAGTGGCCCAGCGCAGGGCCACAAGCTATTAAAAACTAAAGCAGACCCAAAAGGGGAGGTGGCTTTAGGTACTTTTAATAACTGTGCCAATGGTATGACGCCGTGGGGTACTTATTTAACCTGTGAAGAAAATTTCAATGGTTATTTTGGTACCGATGCAGACTTAGAGATCAGCTCAGAGTTTGCACGCTACGGTATTGGTCGCAAGGATGCAGGTTACAGTTGGTATAAGTTTGATCAGCGTTTTGATTTATCTAAAGAGCCTAATGAACCGCATCGTTTTGGTTGGGTGGTGGAGATTGATCCACGCGACCCGTCGGCGTTGCCGGTTAAGCGCACTGCTTTAGGTCGTTTTAAGCATGAAAATGCAGAGCTGGTTATTGCTCAAGATGGCCGCGTGGTGGTGTATCTTGGTGATGACGAACGCGGTGAACATATTTACCGCTTTGTAAGCCGAGATACGTACAACCCAACAAATCAGGATGCCAACCGTAATTTATTAGATGAGGGTGAGCTTTTTGTAGCTAAGTTTAATGAAGACGGTAGCGGTGAGTGGCTCAGTTTGTGTCATGGGCAAAATGGTTTAACTGCAGAGAATGGTTTTGCCAACCAGGCTGATATTTTAATTCATGCACGTCAAGCAGCCACTTTTGTGGGCGCAACCACCATGGATCGACCTGAGTGGGTGGCTGTGCATCCCCATGAGCCTATGGTGTTTTGTACTTTAACCAATAATAAAAACCGTGGTGTGGCAGACAGTCAGCCGGTTGGTGGGCCGAACCCACGCGCGGAAAATCACTATGGACAAATTGTCCGTTGGGTACCAACGGCAGGCGAGCATACAGCGAAAGACTTTCAGTGGGATCTCTTTTTGATGGCGGGAAATCCGAATCTCTACGGAGGAACACCTTATGCCGGCTCTAGCAATATTACTGCCGATAATATGTTTAACAGCCCTGATGGTATTGGTTTTGACCAAGCTGGACGTCTCTGGATTCAAACGGATGGTAATTATTCGAACCAAGGTGATTTTGTTGGACAGGGCAATAACCAAATGCTCTGCGCGGATCCAAAAACAGGTGAAGTAAGGCGTTTCTTAACAGGGCCGGTGGCCTGTGAAATTACCGGTTTGGCTTTTACTCCGGATCAGAAAACCTTATTTGTTGGCGTACAACACCCAGGTGAAAAAGGAGCACCTTCGAGCTTTCCCCTAGGTGATCACACTGTGCCACGCTCGAGTGTTATGGTGATCTCACGTACGGATGGTGGGGTGATAGGAACTTAGGTCAGTACATAGGCGTATTGAACTTATTAAAAGAGGGTTCATTTTGAACCCTCTTTTTTATTGCAGTTTAGTCACCCCAACGGCCTGGAGAATAGGAAAATACAGGTAAAGAGAGTTTCCAGTGAATAGCCGCCAAGCGTAAGGTGAGGCCAAAACAGAAACAGATTAGTGTGTTGATCTCGTCTGACACGCCTAAAACGCGTAACACCAAGTATAAAATTGCTACTAAAAATGAAACGCTTGCGTATAACTCATGACGCAGTACTTGTGGAGTACGATTGCACATGATATCGCGTAAGATCCCTCCAAAAATACCGGTTGTGATGCCTGCCATAATGACGACAGGTGTTTCATAGCCCAGTTTTAAGGCGACATTGCAGCCGATGATAGTGAATGCCACTAACCCCATAGCGTCTAAAATAAGGAAGATTCGGTTGAGCCGCTGCATAAATCGGGCGATGAGGATGGTTAAAAGCCCCGCACCTATGGTCAGGTAGATATAGGATGGGTGTTGTGTCCAAGTAACGGGGTAATTACCCAGCAACATGTCGCGCACAGTACCACCGCCTAGGGCTGTAATAAATGCGATCAGAGCAACGCCAAATAAGTCCATATTACGTCGGCCAGCAGCTAGGGCTCCGGACATGGCTTCAGCGGTAATAGCAATAACAAAGATAGAGGTCAGCACACAGGACTCCTGTTGACAGTAACGCCTCTCCCTCTGTCCTGTGTACCTGAGAGTTTATGCAGCGTTGTTGCTGCTTGCCCCTTCGGTGGATTGCCTTATGCAATCGCTCTCCAGTTGGCGGATCTAAGTTGGTTCGCAGTACATGGGCCTGAGCGTTTATGGGAGTTTGCGCCTTCGGCGGAGTATGGGGGTATCTACTCTCTCTCCTGCGAGCGTGCATTATAGGGTTTGCACACTGTGTAAAGCACTAAATATATTTGTTTATGTGTTAGGTCGCAAGTTATTCGATGGGCTTATGTATTGCTTACGAGTTTTGTGCTGATTAATGCACAGGGGCTTAAGTTCGTCATCAATAGGGTTGAATGTTGAATAATGCACTGTGACTGAGTACAAGAGATAGGAGTACGAGTATTCTGGTAGCCAAGATAGATCGGTGGTTGCCATCTTCTAAAACTTGTTCAGGCTGCGATCACGCGTTTGGTGAGGGTGAATTCACTATTGCCATGCGGCAATGGCAGTGCTCAAGCTGCAATCGTGTTCTAGATCGTGATTACAACGCCAGTATCAACATCCTTAAGAAAGGGGTTACGCTACTGGCTATCAATTACAGAAACCCTCGGTGCGAGGGGGTTAGCCGAGGCAATTTGCATAATCTCTGCTGTAGTGCAGCGCAGCCCACCAGGTCCGTGCATTCCCTAGGAACCCCCCACTTCTAAAGTGGTGGGTAGTTCATTTGACTATAAGCGGATACTTAGTCCATCACTTAAAGACTGGTGGTAGGCGCGCCAAGCAGGTATGGCGCCGATGAGTAGAGCTGTACCTAACACAGCAAGCAACAGTTGCCATTCATAAGCAGATGGCGCTGATAAGGGCAGGTAAAGGCCGTAATGACTTTGTAGTGGTGCTTGAGTTAATGCAATACCTAAATAAAGGAAGGTCAAACCAAGCAGTAGGCCAGCACATGCTAAGCTAAAAGCCTCAACGATGAGCAGACCAGCAATATGCCAAGGGCGTGCGCCAACAGCACGCAAAATAGCCATTTCACGGCGTCGTTCGTTAAGGCTCGTTAAAATTGCTGTCAGCATACCTATGAGTCCAGTTAGCACTACAAATAATGAAATAACAAACAAAGCCTGCTCAGCAGTACCCATTAAGCTCCATAGTTCTTGCAATGCTACGCCGGGTAAAATAGCCAATAATGGCTCGCCGCGCCATTGGTTGATTTCTCTTTGTAGGGCAAAGGTTGCTATTTTGCTATTTAAGCCTAACAGCATAGCGGTAATGGCTTCAGGTTCCAGGTCCAGCTCTTGTGTTGGTTTGGAACTGATTGTTGTATTGCCGTATGTCGGAATGCCTTGTTGCCAGTCAATATGAAGGGCTTTCATGCCAACCAAAGAGATATGTAAGGTGCGATCGACTGGTGTGCCTGTACGCTCGAGTATACCTGTAATGGTGAACGGTCTGTCATCATGGTGCAGCAAGCTGACTTTAGCTGTGCCGTGAGCTAAAACTATTGCTTGTCCGAGCTGATAATTGAGCGTCTCCGCAATTTCTGCACTGAGCACCACTTCAAAAGGTGATGATTCATTGAAAAACGGCCTGTACGCAATTGTAAATGTTGTTTTCGACCATATTGATAATGTTTGAAATAATCTTCAGAGGTCCCTAGTACTTTATAGCCTTGATGAGAGTCGCCCAATGATAGAGGAATGGCCCATTTGACTTGTGGATGTGCAGCGAACTGCTTAAAGCTATTTCAGTGAATATTGTTGGTGGCATTGCCAATACGAAATACTGAATACAGCAATAAGTTGACTGAGCCGGAGCGGGCACCAACGATTAAATCAGTGGAGCTGATGGTGCTCGCAAAACTAGCGCGTGTTTCTGTGCGTACTCGTTCTACTGCTAGTAATAAAGTAATAGATAGGGCAATGGTGAAAACAGTCAGTAGTGCAGTAAAGCGTCGATTGGCTAAACTGCGTAAAGTAATACGAAATAAATGCACTGTAGATCTCCAGTGCAGAGGCGGCACGGTTGATATGGTTCAGGTCCAAACTCAGATCAAAAAAATGGGATAAAGATTGATCGTGGCTCACAAATAATAGACTGGCACCTGCTGCTTGGCACTCTGTAAAAAGTAAATGTAAAAAGGCTGCACGGCTGTCAGTATCTAAAGCAGAGGTGGGTTCATCAGCGATCACCAGCTTAGGTTGACCAATCAAAGCGCGTGCCGCAGCAACACGCGGCTGTTGGCCAATAGAAAGCTTTCCAGCAAGTTGTTCGTGCAGCGGGCCGGCTAAGCCTAAGCTCTCAAGCAAAGCTTGTGCTGCACTCTGTATTGAGCCGTGACGCATAATTGCTTGTTGTTTACGCTGTTGAGAAAATTGGCAAGGTAGGGTGACGTTATCGAGTGCTGTTGACATCCTCCCCGACCTAAAGGACGGGGATTCCTACTGCTAGACGGCCATGCCCGGCCGCGAGAATGTTACGTGCCGCGTTGATATCGCGATCGTGGGTGACACCACACCCACTGCACGTCCATTCTCTTATTCCAAGTCCTGCGATACCTTTCGGCCTCGACCCGGGCAAAC
>NZ_JAXIVU010000006.1:0-138870 GCF_034259425.1 Denitrificimonas halotolerans | reverse complement strand
TCATTTTGTTTGAGAATTGCCATAATCTGGCTCTCAGTGAATTTTGATTTACGCATAGAAAACTCCTTGAGTTCATATTAATGGAATTTTCTACAAATAGCCTCTGTGGTTTTGAGGGGGGATTACATACCGACTGAAACTTTCTACGCCAATAATTAAACTGCGCGTAATTCAAATCATGCTGTTTGCAAAAAGCCGCACCGGATGAATCAGATGCTTGCCAGACACCAATGTATTGCTGCCAGAACTGCTGGCGTTCTTGTGAAGTCATCACCAATACCCCTTTCAAAAAGACAGGTATTAGTGTGAGGCGGTATAATGCGCGATGATAGATGCTGATTTAAGGGCGCTTACGCAGAAACCCTAAGCAGCCTGTCATTATTCATTCTGATCAAGGCTCACAGTTCAGCAGCGACGAGTGGAATCGATTTTTATCCGCTCATAATCTGTCCGCGAGCATGAGCCGTCGCGGCAACTGTTGGGATAATGCTGTTGCAGAGAGTTTCTTTAGTTCGCTGAAAAAAGAGCGCATTAAGCGTAGAATTTACTCAACCCGTGAAGAGGCACGCAGTGACATTTTTGATTACATCGAGGTGTTTTATAATCGCCGTCGCAGACATAGTCATTTAGGCCAGTTATCACCGGCGGATTATGAAGAAAGAGAACGTCTCAACGAGGCAGCTGAGTGTCTATGAAACTGTGGGAAGTCCATATAATCGCAATTTGCATGAATCGCTCCTTAATCACAACCTATAAAAAGTCCGCGTTATTATCCAAGTTTAACCGCTCGAACTATGATGTGACTTCTGCCTCCCATTTTAAAAAAGTTTCAATCTCAGTCCTAAAAGCCTTCACTGTCCAACCGAGTAATGCAGCATCATCTAACAAGCCAAAACCAGCAATAAAATCTGGAATCAAATCAAAAGGCATCACAAAATAAATGATCGCTGCAATGATTGCGATAATTGAGTTCCATGGAACTTCTCGATAAGTTCCTTTAGCGTAGGCTCTGATTAGTCGAAAACAAGCAGAGAGTTGTGTCCAAATTGCTTCTAATGCGCTAGCTTTGCTAAATGCTTTTCTTGAGGCTTGATCAATTAAGTCGTTTAGTTTTTCCGAATCATTGGCATAGGTTTGAGCTTTATTTTTAGCTTTTTTAAACGATATGCTCGCTTTCGCTGCTGCAGCCCGTTCAAACTCATCTTGTGGCACCGAGCAACCCTCCTATAACGTTATGACTGATGGTATGTGCAACACAAGAATCAAGTAATATTCTAGGCGACACTATTTCAAGCAAACTTGATGTATAGCCAACTCAATATAAATTTTTATATCTAAATAATGGGTTTAAAGCACAATAATTCAAGAGTTTCTTTTGAGACTAAGTATACATCGAGCAAATTTATGTCCTAATAAATAGCATGCTGTAAGCAAAACCACGACTAAAATACCTGCAACTAAATAGCTGATTTTTTCTGGTACCCCAAACCCCCATCCTAACGTAAATACCAAACCTTGGAAGGCTTCATATGGCCACAAGATAACGGGTTCTTGCGAATCCGAAGCCAATAGGTAAATCAAACCAACCAAAGTTAGTAGTGAGGTGAACATACCAAAAGCTCTTGTTCCATCCATAGTAGTTACGCCTGTACTGGACCATTTATTAGAACTAAAAAAGTTATAAGTTTTGCCTGAAGACAGGCTTATACTTTAGCACTTCTACGCATAGCATAACCTTTAAAATAAGATCGAAACCTAATAAAAAAGCCATAACCCTATTAAAGGTTATGGCTTTATCTAAAATGCTAGTGAGCTATTAAGCTGTCAGTTTAGCAGCAATTTTAGCAACATGTGCGCCTTGATGACGAGCAATGCTGAGCTCACGCTGATCTGGCTGACGTGAACCATCACCACCAGCAATAGTTGCCGCACCATAAGGATTACCAGCACTAACGTTAGCAATATCAAATAGCTCTGGCGTGGTGTAACCAATGGGAACAATGATCATGCCGTGGTGTGCCAAAGAGGTCCAAGTAGAGGTGATGGTCATCTCTTCACCGCCACCTGTACCTGTAGAGGTAAAAACACTCGCTACCTTACCAGCTAAAGCACCTTTAGCCCAAAGACCTCCGGTTTGATCTAAAAAACTACGCATCTGGCTGGAAATGCTACCAAAACGTGTGGGTGAACCGATGATAATTGCATCGTAATCGGCTAGCTCTGAAGGTGTTGCTATCTCTGCTGCTTGGTCAACTTTACCACCTGCGTTTTTGAAGATTTCAGGGTCCATAATTTCGGGGACACGCTTAATAGCTACCTCTACTCCAGCAACACTAGCAGCGCCTTCAGCCACTGCGTTCGCCATAGTTTCAATATGGCCGTACATTGAATGGTATAAAACTAAAACCTTAGTCATTTATATCTCCTCGACTATAAAGTTGAATTTGAATGTGTTGCGCTAAGAAACCATAAAATATGGCGCGTATTTTTCAAGAAAGAGGAATTAATTGTAGTACTCTCACCCACGATAGACTGCGAGCCAGTTATTTCGCTACGGTTAAATGCGCTCGATCGTGGGGAGCATTAAGATTTAACACTGGCCCTACAGGTACGACACCCGTTGGATTAATAGTACCGTGGCTCACATAATAGTGCTCTTTGATGTGCTGCATGTTTACCGTCTCAGCAACACCAGGCCACTGGTACAATTCACGCATGTAACCTGACAAGTTTGGATAGTCTTCAATCTGCTTTAAGTTGCACTTAAAGTGACCGTGATACACCGCATCAAAACGAATCAAGGTTGTAAACAAGCGCCAGTCTGCTTCAGTGATGACATTACCTAAGAGATAACGGTTATGCGCTAGGCGCTGCTCCAACTCATCCAGAGTAGCGAATAAAGGGAATACAGCCTCTTCATAAGCATCCTGAGTTGTTGCGAATCCCGACTTGTACACGCCATTATTAACATTGTCGTATATTTGTTCATTCAAATTATCAATCTCTGCTCTCAATGCTTGAGGGTAATAATCACCTGACTTGGCACCGATCTCATCAAACGCAGAATTGAACATGCGAATAATTTCAGCGGACTCGTTACTGACCATAATGTTTTGTTTTTTATCCCATAGCACAGGAATGGTAACGCGCCCTGTATATAGTGGGTCAGCCTTAGTGTAAATTTGATGCATATATTCAGCATTAAATAATGGATCAGCAATCACACCTTCGCCTTGCGCAAAAGTCCAACCGTGCTCTTGCATTAATGGATGTACAACAGACACATCAATCATCGACTCCAACCCTTTCAGTTTGCGAAAGATTAGCGTGCGGTGTGCCCAAGGACAGGCCAGAGAAACATACAAATGGTAACGGTTTGCTTCAGCTTTAAAACCGCCCTTACCACTCGGACCAGCACTGCCATCAGTAGTGACCCAATTACGAAACTGCGATTCGCTGCGGGCAAATTTTCCGCCAGTAGAGTCCGTGTCATACCACTGATCAACCCATTTACCTTCTACGAGTAAGCCCATCTTGGAGCCTCCTTTAATCCATTGCACTGTAACAAAAAGCATTATTGCTCTTGCCAGATGCTGAGACTGAACTTTAAATCTGCCATTCAAAGCAAGATTTAACAATGTGCCTCTAGCTTTTAAGTTCAACTGTATTGCTTGTTGTAACTACTATATTATTAAGAATAAGATATAAAAAGCGGGTAATTTTGAATAAAATATTCAGGAAATTTGAACTATGCCCTTATTAATCACCTTAGAAGCACTACAAACTCTTGATGCAATTGAACGTCGACAAAGTTTTGCGGCTGCAGCTCAGGAGTTACATCGTGTGCCTTCAGCAGTGTCTTACACTATTAATAAACTAGAGGAAGACTTAGGTGTAGCGCTTTTTGATCGTAGTCGCCGTAAAGCCGAACTTACCCCAATTGGTCGCTTAGTTCTTGAGCAAGGCCGCCAAATTCTTAAAGCATCGGAAGAGCTCACTACTATGGTGCGTCAAGCAGCCGATGGCTGGGAAATTGAATTGCGAATATGCATTGAAAGTGTACTGCGCTGCGAACCTATTTATGAACTCATTAAAGCATTTCAAAAGATTCAGCCAAAAACAGAAATACGCTTAAGTGAAGAAGTTCTAAGTGGTAGTTGGGATGCTTTAATTGACGACCGTTGCGACTTAGTGATTGGAGCCGAAGGCATGCCACCAACATCTGGCTTTGCTATGCATACTTTAGGTGAAGTAGCCTTTGATTTTGCGGTGGCTGCTGAGCACCCTTTGACCCAACTCCCTAGCCCACTACCGACCAGTGCCATTCAAGATTACCCTACAGTGATTGTAGCCGATAGCTCGCAACGGCTTGCTACGCGTTCACTTGGACTGTTAGACGGACGCAGTCGTATCTACGTACCGAGTATAGAACAAAAGATTCAAGCTCAATGCCAAGGCCTCGGGGTCGGCTACCTACCTCGCCATCGCATCACCCAAGAAGTTGCAGATGGCCGGCTGATTCCCTTAACCTTAGATACACCTCGCGCACCTGTGGCCATCTCAGTGGCTTGGCAGCGCAACAATACAGGTAAAGCGCTAAGGTGGTTTGTAGAACAACTTAAGCAAATGGAGTTCAATCCAGAGCTTGGTGACTTAGCTGTAAAAAAATAAACCCTGCCCTCTCTGACTACTACAACAGTCATGCTCAGGCGCAGGCTTTATAGATGGTACATAACATCCGATAAAGTTTTATTATTCAAAAGGTGATTTGGCTGAATTTGAGGATAAATTTAATTTTAAATACTAGGCTGTTCACCAATGATTGATCTTGCAATTTCAGCAAAGAAACTCGGTTAAAACTCCAATACAATTTTACCCAAGTGTTGATTACTCTCTTGATACTGGAATGCTTCGACGATTTGCTCTAATGCAAAACTGCGATCAATGATTGGACGTAATCCGTTAGCCTCAATAGCTCGTACCATCTCTTGCTGTTGCATACGGCTGCCCACGAGCACACCTTGCAAACACAGTTGGCGCGACAAGGCTTGCAACAATGGAAACTGCCCTTCAACACCGCTGAGAATGCCAATCACAGAAATATGACCACCGACACGAGCTGCAATCATAGATTGCTGTAAAGTAGCTGGCCCGCCAACCTCTATTACATGGTCAACCCCTCGTCCTTTGGTTAGACGACGCACTGTTTCACCCCAACAGCTATCTTTACGATAGTTAATTAAATGATCGGCACCTAATGCCTCTAAACGTG
The DNA here is from genome assembly GCF_034259425.1 of Denitrificimonas halotolerans. Taxonomy (NCBI): domain Bacteria; kingdom Pseudomonadati; phylum Pseudomonadota; class Gammaproteobacteria; order Pseudomonadales; family Pseudomonadaceae; genus Denitrificimonas; species Denitrificimonas halotolerans. Next base: position 133,598 of record NZ_JAXIVU010000006.1, on the reverse strand, counting down.
CCAACTTTTCATCACTGGATGAGGTAGCAATAACTTTAGCACCAGCTAACTTTGCAAATTGCAAAGCAAATACAGACACACCGCCACTGCCTTGCACTAAAACAGCATCACCAGGTTTAAGTGAGCGATCATAGAATAATGCACGCCATGCCGTTAAACCTGCAGTGGTCAATGTAGCCGCTTCAGCATGACTATACCCTTTAGGTGCTAAAGTAAAAGAAGTAGCAGGAGCCGTCACCAATTCACGTGCGTAGCCATCTATCCCGTCTCCCGGTACTGAACCAAAACCCTCCTCTTGGCTGTCACCAGCAAGCCAGTTTGGAAAGAACGTACTAACTACATAATCACCCACAACAAATTCACTGACCCCTTCACCTACAGCCACCACTTCACCAGCACCATCAGCCATTGGAATGCGATCTTCATTGAGTCCCCAGGCACCACTGACAATAATAAAATCATGATAATTCAGCGAATTAGCATGCAGGCGCACTTGAATTTCACCAAAACTTGGAGTTCGTGCCTCACTGCTGCCTACTACAACTCGATCATAGCCGCCGCCACTTTGTACGATAATTGTTTTATGTGTCATGTTATCTCCAGGCAGTATGCCGTTAACTATTTAAGCTCAGTGTGAGTCAAGACGAACAAGGGTTAATAGTGCCGGATCATCGGCGTGCTCAATGAGTATTTTACGTACACGTTCCTGCCATAAATGAGCAAATTCTTTTTGCTGTTCAGGTGTTTCGCTGTGATGCATAACAGCCTGCATACGTTCTTTTTGTGAATGATCAGCTGGGACAGCATGTCCATCAAACTTAACCAAGACAGCAGCACCGCTATCAGTGCGTTCAAAGCGTATCAACCCATCGTTTTCCATCTCAGCCTGAGCAAAACTCATTAAATCTCTACGAGTTAAACGAACACCTATACCTTTAAAACCACCTTTCGCAGCGGCGCCGGTTACCAATGTTATAACTTGTGCAACCACACCAGTCGTACCAACACTTTCCGGCTCCGGCATATGTACTTTTATCGCACCACGCTCAGGCATTTCACCCGCATAAAGTACCTGTAACGCAGCGCGAGTTGTCAGGAAGGCTCCGGCAACCGTGGGACATGAGTGTCCAGCTAAGCGCACAACATCAGCATAGCAATAGTCCATAACTCCATCCGTTGCACTGCCTAATAATTCAGCTAATGGATCACGCAGTTGAATTACAGGTGCTTGATCGAAAAAATCTGGAAACGACATCATGCCCCTCATAAAAAAATAGAACTTTGAGTTTAAAGGCTTACAAGGCTTAGTCTTTGGTAGTGCAATGCCACCTCCCATTATCAGCAAGTCCATTGCCATGATATTCAGTCTAATGGACCTTAAAAATTTAAATGGTAACGTTGAATTAAATACTTTTTAAAATCTTTCACCACTGCCAAAGAATCACGCAACAACTGACGTTCCATGGCATTAAGTGCTTTAATATTCAACTCATTAGGGTTTTCATCGATAGCGGTTGGATCATCGGGATTGTAACGCTCAATTTGTTGTTGCAAGCGAATGTGTACGCAATAACTTAAAGCCTCAGCCAAGTTGTTGACCAGTTCTTTATTGATCACCCCCTGCTCTAGCAAAATCTCCAAACGACGGAAAGTATTGGTCTCAGCGATTTTGTTTTCCAAAGCAATGGTGCGCACTCCGTGCACAATTGGAAAAACTCCCGCTTTTTTAATATCCAAACCAGCGCTGTTTTTTAAACGACCAAAAAAAGTTAAGGGTGTATCAAAACGAATGGCAGCCTTAGCAAAGTGAGAAAAAAATATTTCATTATCGGCAATACGGCGGAAAAATGTATTACGTGCCACTTTAAATAGTGCTGTATTACCTGCCACAGGCTTACTGTCACTAGCGATTGCTAGATTCAGTGTTGCCTCACCAGCATAACTTTGACTCCATTGAGTCAGTTTTTCAGCCCACTGTGTAGTTGAATTAACCCACTCAGGATTAGATACCATAATATTGCCTGGACAAGGAGGGAAACCAAAAGAAATCAAGGTTTCACTAAATGTACACATGGTCTCATGCATCTGGGGCCAGTCCAAACCGTCTCGATAAATTAGACCATTATCTTGGTCTGTTTTCATAATTTGTTCGCCACGCCCTTCTGAACCCATCACGATCAAACACACATGAGGGTGCATTTCTAATGGTACAATCAGCTCAAATAGTTTATTTAAAATGCGACTGTTCAGTGCAGCTAACAACTCCATAACAAAGCGAGTTTTAACCCCAGTAGAAATCAGTCCTTTAATCAAGTCAGCTAAACCAAAAGATGCCTCGCGTAATTCATCCACATTTTGCGCTCGCTCGATACGCAAACCTATTACGTGAGAATGGCTAGAAAAATGACTCAACACATCGGTCAGCTCAATCACACCGATAAGGTGGCGTTGTGAATCCATTACCACCACTCGTTCAATTTGCTGCTGGGTCATAATAATCAGCGCATTAAACAAATAATCGTTAGGTTCAATGGTAATAAGACGGTAGCTTGCAATTTCTGAAACATCGGTGACAAGCGGCAAGCCATGAATAATTACAGCATCCAACAAATCTGTCCTGGTCACCATACCGTAACGACGACCCTTTTGTGCTAACAAACAGTCCGATTTTTTTTCACGCATCAGCCGTGTTGCTTGCTCGATAGTGGTTCCTTCAGGCACCACCAAAGGATTACGGACAGTGCTGTCTTTAATTCGAGCCAGCATGAACTCAGCCATATCTTGATTGGGCGCCTGTTGCGCAATAATTTTCCGTTTAGCGGTTAGATTTTGCTGAAAATAATCAGAAAATAAGCTATTGCGTTCAATCAGTTCGAGTAAAGTCTGGGTGGGAACTAGGTAACAAATGGTGGGCTCTACAGCAATAAAGTTATGGATAGCTTTACCATTGAAAACGGACCAACTACCAAAGTACTCACCACTTTGATAATGCATGAAAGCTGTTTGCTGATCACTAAGGTGTTCATAAGACTGGGTGTCACTCTCAACCTCAGCTACCTTCCCTTGCTGAATAACAAAGAGCCCTTGTGAAACCTTGCCAGCTGCCAGTAAGGTCTCCAAGGGTTGATATTCTTTGCGCTGAATCTGACTGAGTAACAGTGTTTGTTCTTCTTTAGTTAAAAAGCCAAAGGGTAACTGATCAACGTTAAATGCGTCGGACATGAATGCAACTCCTTGCTGCCTCGCTCAATCAAAGAATCTTTAGCCTGCCGCGAAAGTCAACCGAGCACCATGCTCATTTAGACGTAGAACATACCGTGTTAAAGAGCACACTATCAGGGTCTACATTGACTGGCTGCTTCGATAGCACCTTTTTCTCATCTGATACTGCAATGATCTGCGCATCAGTGCAACTCATGACATAACGCTGGTGAGTGACCACATCGATGTACTTCTTTTCAAAACGATACTCAATGAACTCGACTAAAGTTAAATTTTTAGCCTGTCGTGTTTGCATTGACTGAGTATCAACCACTGTAAATACAGTCGTCATTGGATAGATATACGTCCAAGGGCGCCAAAAAACCTGACTGGTTTGATTAGAGGTCACCACCGCGCCAATCGGCTGTCGATTGGATTGATACGCAAACCAATGATATTCAAAGTAAATCTGATAACTCATCATCCCAACCCCAGCTAAAGCTGGAATAATCCACTTTGGAAGTTTTTGCTTGGACAAGGAACGCAATAAAAATGCAATGCCCGCCGAACCTAAACCTGCGCTAAAAACTGCTACTAAATGCCAAATCATAGGTATCTCATCGTGTTGTAAACAAAACGGGCCTCAATGAGGCCCGTTGTATTACGTGCCTCAGTAGCGAGAGCTACCGAGGTATTACATTCATTTTAATGATCAACTGCAGCACCTGCACCTTTAGGTGATCGTACACTTTCAACAAGTTCTTGAATGTATAGTGGTGTTTCAGCAGTGACACTGCACACAGCATAAGCCACTACAAAGTTTATAATTGCACCCACAGCACCAAAGGACAGCGGTGAAACACCCATTACCCAATGTTCTGGTGTATTTGGAAGCATTGCGGTACCTGGAATGAAGAACCAACCCAGATAAGTGAAGATATACAGCAAGGTACAGCCTAGCCCAGCAAGCATACCTGCTATGGCGCCTTTATCATTCATTTTCTTCGAGAAGATACCCATCATAAGTACTGGGAAAAGTGACGCTCCTGCTATCCCAAAGGCTAAGGCAACCACTTGTGCCGCAAAGCCGGGCGGGTTCAATCCCAACCAAGTTGCTCCCAAAATTGCTACAGCCATGGAAATCCGTGCCGCCAACATCTCACCTTTTTCTGAAATATTTGGATTAAGGGTTTTCTTGATCAAGTCGTGGCTGATAGCTGAAGAAATCGCCAGCAACAAACCTGCCGCAGTAGATAACGCTGCAGCAATACCACCAGCAGCAATCAAACCAATCACCCATGAAGGTAAATTGGCAATTTCTGGGTTCGCCAAAACGATGATGTCATTGTTTACAACCAACTCATTACCTGCCCAACCACGAGACTTTGCTTCTGCAGCAAAAGTTTCGTTGGTATCGTCATAGAATTGAATCTGACCATCATTGTTTTTATCTTCAAAGGTAATCAAGCCTGTGCCTTCCCATGTTTTTACCCATTCAGGCCGGTCCTCATACTGGATTGAATTACCTAGGATCTGATCATAATCAGCTTTATCAACCACTTGTGTTGCCGAATCTGGGTAAACAGTGGTTAACAGATTCAAACGTGCCATAGAAGCTACTGCAGGAGCCGTTAAGTAAAGCAGTGCAATAAAGACTAAAGCCCAACCTGCAGACCAGCGTGCATCAGCCACTTTAGGCACAGTGAAGAAGCGGATAATCACATGGGGTAAACCTGCTGTACCCACCATCAAGGACAAGGTGAATAACACCATATTCAAGTGACTTGGCACATCTGCGGTATAGTCACGGAAGCCCAACTCCACCAACACTTCAGTCAACTTTTGTAACAGCGGCACACCCGACTCTGCGTGAGTACTGTACATACCAAACATAGGAATTGGATTATTAGTCAATTGCAATGAGATAAATACAGCAGGAATAGTGTAAGCAATGATCAGAACGACATACTGTGCGACCTGCGTGTAAGTAATACCTTTCATACCGCCAAATACAGCGTATAAAAATACAATCACTGCAGCGATCCAAATACCGGCTTCACTGCTAACTTCTAAGAAGCGTGAGAAAGCAACACCAGCACCAGTCATTTGCCCAATCACATAGGTCACCGAAGCAAGAATTAAGCAGATCACAGCCAATAAACGCGCTGTACGGCTGTAAAATCGCTCTGCAATAAAGTCAGGCACAGTGAACTTACCAAACTTACGTAAGTAAGGAGCAAGTAGCATCGCTAAAATGACATAACCACCGGTCCAACCCATCAAATAAGCCGAGCTAGCATAACCTGTAGCCGCAATAATACCGGCCATGGAAATGAATGACGCCGCCGACATCCAGTCTGCGGCTGTTGCCATACCGTTGGCAATTGGGTGAACACCGCCACCTGCTACATAGAACTCTTTGGTTGAGCCTGCGCGTGCCCAGTATGCAATACCGATGTAGAGGATGAAGGAGCCCCCTACAAACAGCATATTAATCAGATATTGACTCATGCTGTTTACTCCTCAAGACCAAATTTTTTGTCCAAACGATTCATTCTCCATGCGTAGAAGAAAATCAGGACGATAAAAGTAAGGATCGAACCTTGCTGTGCGAACCAGAACCCCAAGTCAGTTCCACCGATTGAGATGCCAGACAGTAATGGTCTAAAAATGATACCGAAACCATAAGAAACTAACGCCCATACAAACATACAGCCTGTAATTAAACGCAAATTTGCTTTCCAGTAGGCAGCAGCATTTGTTTTTTCATGTTGCATAATGCTCACCATTTATTGTTGTTAAAAGAATTGCAGCGTGGCGAGCATAAATTTAACAAGCTACAGGGCCACTGCATAACCCCCTGCTTTAGTATATTCGCGGCTTACAGCCATTTTTAAAATTAGAATTTCAACGATTTTTTTTAATTTTAAAGCAAATTTTTTATTTTTTTGGCGAATTTAGCTATACAAATAAAACACAAAAAAAATTGGAAATATTTTTAAATAATGAAAATATTTCCAATTATGACTAAACAGTCGGATTTCTAAGCCGTTTTTCAGACAAAATTTTCTTATCCTTTAAAGAAAGAAGATGTCAGGAACCTAATTCAAACTTGATCTGTTTTAAGCTTTCCACTGATGGCATAACATGTATCACTACGCCCTCACTCTATAACACTCATCCAAACTGCTATACCCCATGCCTGTGCTTTTGTGTACTTTAATTTGCACAGGAATACGCTCTTTAAGCGCTTCGACGTGGCTAATAATGCCAATAGTTTTACCTTCAGCGTTAAGGTTATCTAAAGCATTAAGAGCCATTTCTAAAGTTTCAGTATCAAGAGTGCCAAAACCTTCATCTAAAAATAGTGAATCAATGCGAGTCTTTTTGCTGACCAACTCTGACAAAGCCAAAGCTAAAGCCAAACTAACTAAAAAACTTTCACCACCAGATAAGGTACGAGTATCTCGCTGAGTATCTCCTTGCCAAGTGTCTATAATTTCAATTTCTAACTCACCTTGTTCACGACGGCTGAGTTGGTAACGATTATGCAAAATTGCTAACTGTTGATTGGCTAAGTTGACTAAGTGATCCAAAGTTAAGCCTTGGACAAACTTGCGATATTTACCACCATCGGCAGATCCAATTAAGCCATTAAGTTGTTGCCACTGATTATCAAGAGCAGCTTGCTGATCGATCTGCTGTAATAGACCGGCATGATTTTCACGGTTTTTAAAGTCAGTATTTAAAGTGTTTTCTATTATCCCGAGTTGGCGATTAAGCTCGCTGAGCTCATGCTCTAAAGCATTACGCTGCTCAGCCAATACAGCACTAGAAAACTCTGTTTTTGGAGCTTTTTTTAGTTGTTCAATCTGTGTCGTAGTTGCCATCAATAAAGCTTTTGCATCTTGTAGTTGCCTGTCCAACTGCAGCTTTAATTCTTGTAATTCCTGCACTTTTTGCTCAGGTAGTAAAGCCATTAAAAAACTTTTCTCATCTGAAAAAGTGCTATGCGCTAGACGCTTTCGCCATTCTGCTAACTGTTCAGTCTTATCATTTTCAGCTTCAGTGAGTCGATCTGCAAGACTGTTAATTTGCCCCTGTAACTGTGCTAACTGAGCTTCATTGGCTCGTAACTGTGTCTGAGACTGATTGAATTCTGCCAGCACATCAGTCACCACGGGTACGGACTGTTCACCCTCAACACCAAAGGTTTGCCAGTGTTTTTGAGCAATTATCTGCTGTTGTTCCGCACTCTGCTGCTCTGTTTGTAAAGCTTGAATATGCAACTTTAAGTCATCCAGCTGCTGAGTATCTGCTTGCCACTGTTGAGCTTCGTGCTGACGCTTCTCCAACCACTGTTGCACCTGCTCCGGAAAACTATACCCCATACTTTGCAACTGCTCGCTGAGTTGCTGCTGTTGCAGTTGTGCATCGTTTTGTTGGCTGAGTATCTGTTGCTCTAAAATTTTTTGTTGCTCTTGGTGCTGCTTAATATCACTGGATAAAATAATGATTTTTTGCTGTAAATCACGCATTTTTTGCTCCGCATCGCGGTATACTTCTTCGCTATGCTTTAAACGATCTTGAGCTTGATTAATCGCTTGAATACGCTGTTGGCACTGTTTCACTTGTTGTTCATAAGCAGCTTGTGCAGCACAGAAATCAATTTCAGATAAAGATTCAGAAAACCCCAATGCTTTTAGGTTACCAATTTTCTGCTCGCGGATTTTATCTAGCTCCTGCTGATTTTCAGCCTGTTGTTTGCGCAACAAAGCATACTCACTACTGATTTGTGCCAAATGTTCTTTACAGATTTGCCCCTGTTCAATGATTGCATCCAACTCAGCTTGCTTCGCTTGTAAGGCATATTCGGTCTGCGACACGTCTAGGGCTTGATATCGATTGACCGCAGGATGCTCTAAAGAACCACATAATGGACAAGGCTCATCAACTTGTAATTGCGTGCGATAAACTTCCAAGTCAGCAATGCGTTGCTCTTGCTTCAACAGCAAAGCTTTATCTTTAACCTGCTCTTTAAGGTTGGCATATTGTCTAAGCAAGGTTTCACGCAACTGCTCATGCTTGTGCACTTGCAGCGCAAGCTCGGTGCAACGGGCTTCATTCTGAATTAATACTGCCTGCTGTATACGCTCAGTTTCATATTCCTGAGCTAACCATTGGTAGCAATGACTCTGTTCATGTAGATGATTAAGCCGCACTTGCCAATCACTAGTACTATACTGCCCAAGGACTTGCGCTAGTGCAGCTTGCTCAGTTTGCCAAGCCTGTAATAAAGGCTGAAGCGCTTGGTCCTGTTGCTGATACAGCTTTTTATGAGCAGCTAGATCGGAGTTTAATTGGTTAAACTTCATGACCAATTGTTGTTGCCGCTTCTTATCTCTTTTAATTGTGCTTTGCTGCTTTTCTAATAAGGCAAAAGCATTACGCCAAACATTGATATATTCCGATAACTGAGCATGATGTGGTGTTTTCTCACGCTTATGCAACAGGTTTCTCTGCGTCTTTTGGGCTGACTGTAACCGTGTTTGAACTAACTGTAGTGCCTGCTGCGCATACTGATAACACAGCCAAGATAATTGTTGTAAATGAGTAGTTTGCACCTGTGCTTTTTGCTGTGCGGCAATCAAAGTTTGTTTACTGTGTTCCACACCCCGCCGTGCTTTCTGTAAATTTTGATAGTGAATTTGCAATGCAGCTGCAGGAATATGCTCCGCCAGACGCTGTAAATCCGCAGCATGAGTTTGCAGCTGAACTTGAGCCTCCTTCAGTTTTTTTTGGGCTTGAGCTTGATTGATTTCTGCTTGATCTAAGCTACGACGCCACTGTAGCTGCTCTTCTAAAACACTTTGTTGCTGCTTTAAAAGAGTGACTGAAGCCCTTGTTTCAGTGAGCTGTAGTCGAGTCTTACTTAATGCTTCATCACTTAGCAGTTGTACCCCTTCTGCGCGGCTCTTGAGGTTGTTTAACAGGTAACGCTGCTCTTTTTGTGCTGTATACACTTGCTGTGAAATCTGTCCGTAAATTTCAGTGCCGGTAAGCTGCTCTAATAAATCAGCTCGATCATTAGCGTTGGCTTCTAAAAAAGCAGCAAAACCACCCTGAGCCAACATCACGGATTGAGTAAAGCGATGGAAGTCGAGCCCTGTTAACCGCTCTATTTCTTTAGGTTTTTCACTGAGCTTGTCAGTAATAATACGCCCATCAAGGTAAGCCAGCTCCGTTTTCGCATCTTGCAGTGCACCATCAACCTTATTACGCGCACGACGCTGGCTCCAAAAAGCACGGTAAGCTTTATCTTTAACCGCAAATTCAACTTCTACTAAGCACTCGGCAGTATGTCGAGTCATTAACTCATTACTATTTTTAGATATGCTGCTCATTCGTGGTGTACGACTGTACAGCGCTAAACATATAGCATCCAATAAAGTGGTCTTTCCAGCTCCGGTAGGTCCAGTAATGACAAATAAACTGCTACCGTAAAAAGGTGCTTGAGTAAAATCAATTTTCCACTCACCTTTGAGCGCATTGATGTTTTTTAGCCGAATGCTAAGAATTTTCATACATCGACCTCCTGTAAAGCATCTAGCACTTGGGCATGCAAAGTGATAAGTCCTTTAATTTCGTTCTCAGTCAATGTTTCATTCTCTAAACGCTTGGCAAACACCTCATTTGGTGTCAATTCCGCTAAAGTTTCACCTATATCACCAGTTAACCCTGCCACTTTGTTACCACGCAAGCGCCGAACCCTCAGCACCTCAACGGGTAGATTCTGACAAAGTGCAGCAACTCGTTCATCTAAATCACTGTAATAATCATCCACCTGCACTTGAATCTCGATCCATGCTACAGCTGTTGGGTCTAAGCTCTTAGCTAATTCAGCAAACTGCTGCTCTAGCTGCTCTAAGCTACCAGATAAAGAGACCAATCGTTGAAAGCATGGGATTGCAATGGCTGTAACACACAATAAACCACTACCATCTAAATCGATTTGTAAGAGTTCTTTTTGCTGTTTTGCTTCATCAAAACTGAGAGCAATGGGAGAGCCGCTATACCTAATATGCTCAAGCCCACCAATTTTTTGCGAACGATGAATATGCCCTAAAGCTAGATAATCAAACTCTGGGAAAGCATCGGTTGGAAAGGCTGATAAACTCCCCACATAAATCTCGCGCACCGACTCAGTCAGGCTGACGCCTACAGTAGTTAAATGCCCAGTACCTATAATTGGCACACTGATTCCCAGTTCATCACGCTTGGCCTGTGCTCGCGCATAAAGTTGCGCATAATGTTCAGCAATGGCTTGTTGTAAATCACTTTGCTTTTCTTCTGCACTTTGCCCGGCTTGGCTGTGTTGAATATCCCGCGGACGTAAAAACGGAATGGCACAAACAATGGCTCCCACTGCGCCATTAGACTTTTTTAACAACAACACCTGCTCATCAGGGTTTTCAGCCACGGTGGAAATCACTTGAGTATTGAGTTTGCCCAACAAACTTTTACTTTCGTTGAGCATAGCTACGGAATCATGATTTCCAGCAAGTATCACCAATTGACAGCCTGTATCATGCATTTGCAAGACAAAATCGTTGTACTGCTCACGGGCATAACTCGGCGGTGTACCTGTATCAAAAACATCTCCAGCAATAATTAAAGCATCTGCCTGTTGCGCACGCACAGTTTGCACCAACCAATCACACCACTTCCTGTGTTCAACTTGCCGTGTTTTACCCATAAAATGCTGGCCAAGATGCCAGTCCGAAGTATGTAAAATACGCATGTGCTTGCGTCCTTATGCTGGAAATATTACCGTTTAATGATTATAAAAACTCGCTGCTAACCAACCTATATTGGACGACAAAAAACTATAGCGTAGACGACTAGGCGTCGGCTAAAGTCAAGCCAAAAGGTAATCCTGATGTTTAAAATATTGTTCAAACAGCACGATGCGTGCAACCACACTCTGGCTACTCAAACAACGCCTATAAATAGACTGCAAGCCTTACTAGCTCTTTTAACGGATTCTGCTATTTAATAATTACAGTGTTAGCTATTACAGCATGCTCTATGCGAATACGGGTTGCGCCAAACAAAGTCCAGTCATATCAGCGTTCTTTTTTTGATGTAGTGTGGGCAACACCTTGCCAACCACCACCTAAGGCGCTTATTAACTGTACACTAGCAATTAACTGGGCCCCTTTGAGGTTTAATAAATTACGCTCACTATTGAGCATTGTAGTTTGCGCACTACTAACTGACAAATAGTCCACCATGCCAGCCTGATATTGGTTCTCTATCAAACGCAATGTATCTTGTGCTGCAGCTAAAGCCTGATGTTGCACCTCAATTTCTTGAGCTAAAACATTCAGTTGCACTAAGGCATCTTCCACTTCACCAATGGCTTGCAAAGTGGTTTGCCGATAACGTGCCACCTGCTGATCATAGCGTGCCTTAGCCTGCGCAACTTTAGAGCGACGTAAGCCTGCATCAAACAAAGTTATGGCAAATTGCGGCCCAATGGACCAAAAGCGATTAGGTACGCTTATCCAGTCAGCTAAATTACTACCGCGATAACCTCCATTAGCACTTAAGACTAAGTCAGGGAAGTAAGCCGTCTGCGCCACGCCAACTTCTGCATTGGCCGCCATCACACGACGCTCAGCCACAGCAATATCAGGACGACGCTCCAATAAGGTCGAGGGTACAGTTAAAGGTAAAGCAGGCAGCTCGGGAACACTTTCTAAGGGAGTAATTTGCACTGCATTCGGAGTACTGCCCACCAATAAAGCAATAGCATGCTCAAAACGGGCCCGTCGCCAAGCAAGCTCTAAGCGTTGCACTTGAGCGTTTTTCAGTTGGGTTAATGCCTGACTGACATCAGCACGGGTTACCATTCCCGCTTTATAACGATTCTCTGTAGTCCGTAAAGAACGCTCATACGCTTCAAGTGTTGCATCAAGCAGACGCGCTTCTTCATCCAGCACGCGTAACTGAAAATAGTTTTGAACCAATTCTGATTGCTGGCTTAAACGCACACTGGCCCACTCCGCAGCACTGGCTTGAGCTTGTGCTTGACTGGCCTCCACTTGACGACGAATCTGCCCCCAAACATCTAACTGCCAACTTAAGCCTATAGCAATTTCATTGGTTTTACCGGCGCCTATATCATTGCCTTGTCGGGCACTGCTCAATTGCCCTGATGCTTTTGGATACAATGCGGAACGGCTACCACGAACCAGTGCATGGGCTTCACGCCACGCAGCTTCTGCGGCACGTAGATTCTGATTTGAGGATTCTAACTGCTGCAATAACTGTGCTAACTGCTGGTCTTTATAAAGCGCCCACCAAGCCACTGAAGCTTCCACGTCAGCGGGCTGAGCTAACTTCCACCCTGGCGTATGATGGAACTCTGAAGGTAACGGCATTTGTGGACGTTGATACTCTGGCCCCAGTGCACAACCACCTAACATTACCCCAACTAAGGTAAATACACTGAGCTTAACGATCGATTTCATGGACGAATTCCATACTTTTGGACTTTTTAAAGCGGCGTGCACGGATGCTTAAACGATCAAAGAACAAGTACACCGTTGGCGTACTGTACAAGGTTAATAACTGACTGAGTAACAAACCACCAACAATTGCTAAGCCTAACGGTTGACGGGTTTCAGAACCTTCTGCTGTACTCAACAATAAAGGCACAGCACCCAAAATGGCAGCCATAGTCGTCATCATAATAGGACGAAAACGTTGAGCGCAGGCTTGCTTAATAGCCTGCTCGGCTGTCACTTTCAACTCTCGCTGTAACTGCAGAGCTAAATCAATCATTAAGATGGCATTCTTTTTTACTACACCAATTAATAAAAACAAACCCAACAAAGAGATCAAACTGAACTCACCACCAGTGAGCTGAATGGCTAACAAAGCTCCGACACCAGCTGAAGGTAAAGTTGAGAGAATAGTCAGTGGATGAATATAGCTTTCATACAATATCCCTAAGACTAAATACACTAAAATAATAGCTCCCAACAACATTAACCCTTGACTACCTTGACTCTGTTGGAAAAACCCTGCAGTACCCCCTAAGCGACCCTGTACTTCATTAGGCAAATTAATTTTTGCCATGGCCTGCTCAATGGCTTGACTGGCCTGCTCTAAACTCACACCTGGAGCTAAAGCAAAGCCAATACTTTCTACAGCAAACTGCCCGTCATGTTGCACATTATCTTGCTGCAGACTGGCCTCCCAACGTGTAAAAGTAGATAAAGGAATACGTTTACCCTTATCACCTATGACTTGTATCTGATCCAATACCTGTGGCGAGCCGACAAACTGCTCATCAATTTCCAGCACTACACTGTACTGATTCAAATTTTCATAAATTGTAGATACTTGCCGTTGGCTAAAAGCGTTATTCAATAAGGCAGTCACCATTGCTATATCGACCCCATAACGTGCAGCCGTTTCACGATCCACCTGCAATGTCACTTGTTGAGCCCCCCGGCCTTCAGTACTATCAATATCTGTTAACTCGGGTAAAGCCTTTAAAGCATCACGCACTTTAGGCTGCCAAGTACGTAAATCTTCTAAATCACTAGCAAGCAAGACATATTCACTATCGGTATTACTGCCCTCACGCCGCCCCATGCTGAGATCTTGTTCTGGCATTAAAAATAAGCGTGACCCTGGCACCTTTGGCATTTGTCGGCGCAAACGGTTGACAATGTCTTGTGCAGAACTTTCTCGTTCATCAATAGGATTTAACTGCACGATTAAAAATGCATTACCACCACCAATAAAACCAGCTACGGTTTGCACGTCCTTATCTTTAAGCAATGCTTGACGATAAATTTCCATCTTAGGCTGCATGGTGTGATAAGACAGACCATCATCACCTCGGATAAAGCCTCTAAGTTGACCTGTGTCTTGTTGAGGCATAAAGGTTTTAGGCACTTCAATAAATAGCCATACATTACTGGCAATGGTTAACAACAATCCCAACAACATCCACCCCTGATATTTAAGGGTCCAAGTTAAAGAGCGCTGATAACCTGCAGAAATACACAAGCCTAAACGTTGAATAAAGTTGGGTTGCTGTGTTTCTATACCAACTTCACGACGCAACCAGCGTGCACAAAGCATAGGGGTTAACGTTAAAGATACTAATAAGGAGATTAAAATAGCGGCAGTGAGTGTGATAGAGAACTCGCGGAATAAACGCTCAACCAATCCACCCATAAAGAGAATCGAGACAAACACTACTACGAGGGATAAGTTCATCGATAACAAGGTGAAACCTACCTCACGGGAGCCAATGATCGCTGCGTGCAGTGGCTTTTTACCCTGATTAATATGTCGAGCGATATTTTCTAATACAACAATGGCATCATCTACTACTAGCCCTGTAGCAATGATCAAAGCCATCAACGATAAGTTATTGAGGGAAAAATTAAGCATATACATAGCAGCAAAACTACCGATCAATGAGACCGGCACTGCTAAAGCAGGAATTACGGCGGCACGCCAATGGCCTAAAAAAAGCATAACCACAGCGATTACAAGCAGCGTAGCAATCAATAAAGACCGTTGAGCCTCATACAAAGTAGCACGGATTACCGAAGATCGATCCATTGCTACTTCCAACCTTGCACTAGCTGGTAAAACGGCTTCTAGAGAGGGGAGCTCAGCTTTAATAGCTTCAATGGTAGCAATAATATTAGCGCTAGCTTGGCGGTTAATCACTAACAGTACAGCCTCTTCATCATTAAAAAAGCCGCTGTTATAACGGTTCTCTACACTATCGGTGACCTTTGCAACATCACTTAAACGCAATGCCGCACCATCGTAATAACGAATAATCAAGGGTGCATAATCAGCGGCCTTATGCAACTGATCATTCCCTTGAACTTGCCAGTGACGATTGCCCTGCTCTAACTGTCCTTTAGGTTGTTGTTGATTGGCATCTGCAATAGTCTGACGAACTTCATCTAAGGCAATTCCATACTGTTCAAGACGACGCGGCTCCAACTCCACACGCACAGCTGGCAAAGAACTTCCACCAATACTAACTTCTCCGACTCCCGGTATTTGGGAAATTTTCTGCGCCACAATGCTGTCGGCCAAATCATACATTTGACCTTTGTCCAGTATCGGGCTGCTTAACGCTAAAACCATAATTGGAGCTTGAGTAGGGTTAACCTTACGATACGTAGGCATGCTGCGCATTCCACTGGGCAACATCTCATGGGCCGCATTAATGGCAGCCTGAACTTCACGCGCAGCCGCATTAATATCATGCCCCAAGTCAAATTGAATCATAATCCGCGTACGCCCTTGCGCGCTACGACTGGTCATTTGACTGATACCAGCAATGCTACCCAGTGAGCGCTCCAAAGGCGTGGCCACCGTAGCGGCCATAACTTGAGGGCTCGCACCTGGCAAGTTAGCTTGCACGGTAATCATGGGAAAATCCATATCCGGTAACGGTGATACTGGTAACAAACGGTAGCCTAGCACCCCAAGCAAAATAATCGACAAACTCAGTAGCATAGTTGCCACTGGACGCCGGATAAAAGGTGCCGACAAGTTCACAACTCAGTACCTAAATTAAAGCGCGCTTTACTGCGGACACTTAAACGGTCAAAGAACAAATAAATTACAGGAGTAGTAAATACAGTCAGCACCTGACTGAGCAGCAAGCCACCTACCATCACCAATCCCAAAGGCTGGCGTAGTTCAGCACCTGAACCACTAGCAAACATTAAAGGTAAAGCAGCAAATAACGCAGCTAAAGTTGTCATTAAGATAGGCCGAAAACGCAACAGCGCCGCCTGAAAAACCGCCTCCTCTGGACTCAAGCCCTGATGCCGTTCTGCATCCAAAGCAAAGTCAATCATCATAATGGCGTTTTTCTTTACAATACCGATCAATAAGATAATTCCAATAATGGCAATTAAGCTCAGATCGTTACCAGTCATAAATAGCGCCAAAAGCGCACCAATAGCTGCAGACGGCAAAGTTGACAAAATAGTCAGCGGATGAATATAGCTTTCATAGAGCACACCCAGAACCAAGTACATTGTCACGGTCGCCGCCAAGATCAATAGCAAGGTACTCGACAGTGACGCGCGAAAGGCCTCTGCAGCCCCTTGAAAATGACTCTGAATCGAGACTGGCATAGCCAGCTCTACTTGAGCATGCTCGATCAACCTTACAGCTTCACCTAAAGACACGTTCGGAGCTAAGTTAAAAGAAACTGTAACCGCCGGAAACTGGCCAATATGATTCAGTAATAAAGCCGCTGAACGTTCTTCTACTTTCACTAAATGAGCTAAACGTATAGTTTGACCGTTAGCGCCACGCACATGTATATCATGTAAGGCTGCAAGCGCATCATTTGGATTACTCAAGCTTTCTAATACCACTCGATACTGGCTAGTTTGTGTAAAAATTGTAGAGATCTGACGCTGACCAAAAGCGTCATATAAAGCATCAGTTAAAGTGGCGATGCTCACTCCTAAACGCCCAGCTAAATCACGATCAATATTAAGGTAATATTGCAAACCATTGGATTGTAAGTCACTGTTTACATCACGCAACTGCGGCAAGCTTTGTAATTTTTCAATTAAAATAGGCACCCAACGCTGCAGCTCATTTTTATCGGCTGACTCCAAACTAAATTGAAACTGCGTGCGACTAACCCTATCTTCAATACTTAGATCTTGCACCGGCTGCATAAACAGCTGAATCCCCAACACTTGATCTAATTCAGGGCGCAAACGATTGATCACTTCGGAGGCAGAGGCATCACGCTCAGCAAAAGGTTTAAGGTTAATGAGCATGCGACCTGTATTCAAAGTTGGGTTATCACCATCCACACCTATTTGTGAAGAAACACTTTGTACAGCTGGATCTTGTAGTAACACCGCTGTTAAACGCTGTTGCCGTTCACTCATAGCTGCAAAAGAAATACTTTGCGGTGCTTCTGAAATACCTTGAATAACCCCCGTATCCTGCTCAGGGAAAAATCCTTTCGGCACCCAGATCCACAATAGTACAGTAAGAAAAAAAGTACCCACAGCAAACCATAAGGTCAATATTTGATGCCGTAATACCCAACGCAATACGGAACTGTAATGATCAATCGTGCGGCTAAGCCAGTCTTCTTTTTTCTTCTGCTCTCCGCCTCGCAACAAGCGCGCGCACATCATTGGTGTGAGGGTTAAAGAAATCACTAAAGAAATTAAGATTGCCACAGATAAAGTAATGGCAAACTCTCGAAATAAACGCCCCACTACATCCGCCATAAATAACAACGGAATTAAAACTGCAATTAAGGAAAAGGTTAATGAGAGCAGCGTAAAACTAATTTGTTTTGCTCCTTTTAACGCTGCATTCATGGGCGTTTCACCCAACTCTATATGACGCGTAATGTTCTCTAACATGACAATAGCATCATCAACCACGAACCCTGTAGCAATGGTTAAAGCCATCAGCGTCAAGTTATTGAGTGAAAAACCCAGTAGGTACATCACCGCAAAAGTACCAATTAGGGATAATGGCACCACTATTGAAGGAATAATAGTTGCAGTTAATCGCTTTAAAAATACGAAAGTCACTAGCACCACTAAAGCCACTGCCAACATCAATTCAAATTGCACATCACTGACAGCTGCGCGAATGGTTTGCGTACGATCGGTTAAAATACTGACTTCTAAGCTGGCCGGCAAAGTAGCAATAATACTAGGCAACAAAGCTTCAATTCGCTCTACCACCTCAATCACATTAGCCCCCGGCTGACGTTGAATATTAAGTAATACTGCTTGGTTAAGGTCCGCCCAAGCAGCTAAGCGGTTGTTCTCTACTCCTTCAATAATCTCTGCCACATCAGTCAGCTTGAGCACTCGCCCATCATGATGAGTAAGAATCAAACCCGCATAATCCTCCGCTGATCGCAGCTGGTCATTGGCATCCAACTGGGTAATACGAGTTGGCCCATCAATACTACCCTTAGGCTGATTTACGTTGGCACGGGTAATGACATTGCGTACATCAGCCAAGGTTAAATCGGCCGAAGCTAAAGCTTGTGGATTGGCCCGAATCCTCACAGCAGGACGTTGCCCTCCACCGATACTCACCAATCCAACCCCGCTGATCTGTGCAATCTTTTGCGCCATACGGGTATCAACCAAATCATTGACCAATGGTAATGGCATACTTTTAGAGGTAATTGCCAATGTCAGCACAGGACTGTCTGCAGGATTTACTTTGTTGTACACCGGTGGTGCAGGCAAGTCACGCGGTAACAAGTTAGTAGCTGCATTAATGGCAGCCTGCACCTCTTGCTCAGCCACATCCAGTTCAAGGTCTAAACTAAAACGCAAGCTAATAACTGAAGCACCGCCCGAGCTAGTTGAGGACATCTGGTCCAAGCCCGACATCTGTCCAAACTGACGCTCCAATGGTGCTGTTACAGCACTGTTCATCACTTCTGGGCTGGCACCCGGGTACAGTGTCAGCACCCGAATGGTTGGATAATCCACTTGGGGTAACGCTGCGACAGGTAATAAACGATAAGCAATGGCTCCAGCGATAAAAATCGCTAACATCAATAACGTGGTAGCAACTGGCCGTTGAATAAAAATGCGCGAGACGTTCATTTTGCTGGCTTCTGCTTAGACGTCAATTTGGGCTTTAAGGCTTTATTTGGTGTTTTGTTTTCCATGGTGGCCGACGTCTCTGCAGTCACTGATCCTTGTTCCGTTGGCATAACTCGTTCCACTTTACTACCATTACGTAAGCGGTCCACACCTTCAACTACCACCCAGTCACCAACCTCAAGACCTGACTCCAACATGGACGAAACTCCATCGCTGTCGCGCAATTTAATTGGTTGTACAACAACGGTATCGTCTTCTTTTATTTTCCACACAAAGCGGCCACTTGTACCGAACTGAATTGCATCTGCCGGTATAAGTAAAGCATCATCATGCACTGCAACTTGTAAGTGTACGTTCACAAACTGATTAGGAAATAACAGTTGCTCTGAATTAGAAAACCGTGCTTTTAAGCGTACACTGCCCGTACTGATATCCACTTGATTATCGATGCTATGAAGCTCACCTTGTGCAAGCATCTTATTTTCATCGCGATTCCAAGCTTGGACACTTAAAGTTTGACCTTGTCGATAAGCTTGCAAAACAGCCTGCAGCTCATGCTCAGGAATCGTAAAGCTTACCGCAATGGGATTATCTTGGGCGATGGTTACCAACTCAGTTACTGCTGCTGATACATAATTACCAGCATCTAAAGCACGCAAACCTAAACGACCTGCAATAGGCGCTATAACACGAGTATGCTCCACATCCAGCTTGGCATTATTACGCTGCGCCTGACGTACTTTTACACTTCCCTGCAACTGCGCAACAAGGGCCTGCTGCTGCTCTAAGGTTTGTCTAGCCACAGAGTCTTCTTTATAGAGCCCCTGATAACGCTTAAGGTCCAACTCAGCGCTAGCCAATTGGGCGCGAGCTTCTTGTAAAGCACCCTCAGCTTGTAATAAAGCAACCTGATAGTTACGCGGATCAATCTGTGCCAACACAGTACCTTTCTCAACATACTGCCCCTCGCTAAATAACACCTGATCCAATTCACCACTGACCTGACTGGTAACACTCACCATGTTCCATGGGGTTACTGTACCCAAAGCTTTAAGCTTTACAGTAAATCGATCATGACGAACCTGTTGTGCATGAACTGGCACAACTCCCATAAAACTACCACCCATACGCGGAGCGACAGCTGCTGATTTTGCGTTTGATTGCAACCACCACCAAACAGCAGTCGCGATCACACCAATCAACAGCATTAAAAAATAAACTTTTTTTGAGGTTTTTTTTGCAAATTTTATAGAAGAGTCAGGCATATCAGCTCATCACAGTCCTTAGGAATATGAAAGATAGCAGCCTTCGTCCTGCTTAGCAGGTTCTTTACCATCAATTTACGTTAAGCCTTATTCACTTAACATCAATGCTAAGCCGTCAATGCACGGTGACGCCCCAATCTTGCTGCCAATCTATCTTTTATCTAGAGATGCATTGCACATCATAAAGGCAACGTTACAGAATCACGCGGTAGCATATCAAAACACTACCGCGCAAACTGAGTATTTAGTTCAATGCTGCAATTGCAGCTTCATAGTTCGGCTCATCAGCTATTTCAGAGACTAATTCACTATGCAATACATTGTTCTCTTCATCTAAAACAATCACCGCTCGCGCACCCAGTCCAGCTAATGGACCTTCAGCAATATCAACACCGTAAGACTGGAAAAAATCAGGATCACGCATAGTTGACAAAGATAGCACCCGATCTAGGCCTTCAGCACCACAAAAGCGTGCATGTGCAAAAGGTAAATCCGCAGAAACACAAAGCACACGTGTATTTTTTAACCCTGATGCTTTTTCATTAAATTTACGTACAGAAGTTGCGCAGGTTGGGGTATCAATGCTTGGGAAAATATTAATAATTTTACGCAAACCACCCAGGCTGGACAAACTTACGTCTTCGAGCGTTGTATTCACCAAGCTAAATGCTGGAGCCTGCTCACCTTCTTGTGGAAAATGGCCATCAATACGTACAGGTGTACCTTTTAATGTAACGGTCGTCATATTATTTCCTTTTGTTCGAGACAAGAGTTTAGTTGGAGTTAAACCACTCTACTCTACAGTGCCTTACTACTCATTGGCGAAATTCCTGAGGAGAGTCCTTCTGCATCTTAACAGGCAGGCATTTAGAGCGCATCAAGCAATGTTACACTCACATCAAATTTAAAGGGTAATTTTAGTACCTAGCAACATTAAGAAACCAGCCAACCAAGTGGGGTGAGCCGGCCATGCAGGTGCAGTAACCAAATTCCCCTCTAAATGTGCACCATTTACGTCCAACTCAATATAATGCCCGCCAGCCATTTCGACATCAGGACCACAGGCAGGATAAGCTGCGCACTCACGATCATCTAAAATGCCCGCTGCTGCTAAGAGTTGTGGTCCATGACAGACTGCAGCAATTGGTTTTTTGGGTCGATCGAAAGCCTGGATTAGCTCTAACACCTCAGCATTCAAACGTAAGTACTCTGGTGAGCGTCCACCAGGCACAATCAATGCATCATAGTCAGTTGCTTTCACATCAGAGAAGTTAAAGTTCAGTACAAAATTATGACCCAACTTCTCACTGTATGTTTGATCGCCTTCAAAATCATGAATGGCTGTACGTACAAACTCACCTGCCTTTTTATTTGGACACACAGCATGCACAGTATGACCGACCATCTGCAACGCCTGAAATGGCACCATCACTTCGTAATCTTCTACGTAGTCACCAACTAGCATCAGAATCTTTTTAGCAGCCATAAATAAAATACTCCTTAGTCAAATTTAAGAGCCTGCAACATCTCTAGTGTACACGCTGAGGTATAAAGCCCTAATGACATTCAAAGAATACTTTCAAATTGGAAAAAAAAAGGGTTAGCCTGAGCTAACCCTTTAATATAAAATTGGTGGCTACACCGGGACTTGAACCTGGGACATCAGCATTATGAATGCTGCGCTCTAACCAACTGAGCTATGTAGCCTTGCGATGGCGCGTATTATTCTAGTTTCCATGAATCGTGTCAAGCATTTTTATGAAAATATTTTAAAAAAATTCTTTTTGTTGCTTTAAACCACCAATCGTTTAAAAAACAACCAATTCAACGGCCACCCCATAACGCTCAAAGCAAAACAAGCTAAAACTTATTAAAATATAAAATATTCAGCACAGCATTATAGAGTCTCATTAAATTTGCTCATCGCCACAAAAACCTGAACCGTACCTCAATTGAACATACTAAAATTAACATTAGCACTGCTTAAGCAATGATAAGCACCTACTCGACTAGATATCCATCTACACATATACGATCCAGTGGGAAACAGACAAATCTATCATCTCATTACCACTTTAAGGTATGGCACATACTTTTTTTGAACCAATACAAACCTCACTCGTTCTTTTATAAAAAAGACATCTATGGCCATTACCACATAAGCATGCCCCTTTATTTTTAGTACATTTAGCCACTGCAACCTTAGCTGTCACTCTGAGATTTGCAAAAAAACAAACCCTACAGATACAACAGCTCGAATTTGATTGAAGCTGATGAAAGAATCATTTGGATCCAGTAAGCTACTCGGTTAAGTTAAGAGTGCTACAGCTTGCGAGCACAGGCAATACTGGAGAATTTATTTATGACACTAGAATACTACGAAGACAATGCTGAACAATTCGCTCAAGACACTTTGGATGTGGATATGAGTCCACTCTATGAGCGTTTTCTAGCTCAATTACCAGATTCCAGTAGAATTCTAGATGCCGGTTGTGGAGCTGGTCGCGATACACTCGCCTTTATGAAAATGGGCTATAAAGTTGAAGCATTTGATGCCACACCAAAGCTAGTTAAAATTGCTCAGAATGTTACAGGCATTAATGTACAGCTAAGCACCTTTCTCAACTTCACTAGCGAACAAACTTATGCAGGTATTTGGGCCTGTGCTTCTTTGTTGCACGTTCCTGCCATTAACCTACCTGCTACACTGAAACATTTAGGCGAACTACTTAAAGACAACGGCGTGATGTATGTTTCCTTTAAATATGGTGAAGACGAAAGCAGTCACAATGGTCGCCACTTCACCAATTGCAACGAGGAGCGTCTTGAAAAGTTTTTAGAAGATACAGGTTTAACCATTAAAGAAGCCTGGGTTACAGAAGACCAACGCCCTGAACGAGGAGATGAGCAGTGGCTTAATGCATTGCTCATTGCTAATAAGTAACACTCTTGATGCTCATCAATAGCCACCGCTTGACCACGGGGACACAGCACGACCCATTACTGCCTAAACTACTCGAAACAATCTATCAGGCAACCGATATAGAAATTGCTGTGTCATTTATCCAACCATCCGGTTTGGTTTTACTATTTGATCCTTTAATAGAGGCACTTCATAACGGTGCTGTGATTCGTATTCTTACTTCTGACTATTTAGATATCACTCACCCTCATGCCCTGCATGAGCTGCTAATGCTGGCTGAACGCGGGGCACAAGTGCATATATTTGAGTGCATAAACGAAACTAGCTTTCATTTAAAAACCTATATTTTCACACACAATAAGCACGAACAAACGCTACAAGACAGTGCATTTATTGGTTCTAACAATACAGCCGTACGGCACTGACAAATGCTTATGAATGGTCTTGGCGACATGACTGCCCCTCCTAAAGATTCAAAAGCCGCACGAAAGTTTTTGCACATTCGTAACGCATTTACGCAATTGCTAAAAGATCCACGCAGCTCAGTTTTAACTGCAGCCCGGGTTGACCGTTACAGCGCAAGGCGGCAAAAACGCATCCCGCTACTGCAATCGTTGACAAATTTTGTCAATGAACCTTATGCCCCTAGTCCCAATAGTGTACAAACCGAAGCACTACAAGCTCTAGTTAATACCCGTTTTGATGATTTCTCACGTGGCTTAGTGGTTCTAGCCACCGGTATGGGAAAAACTTAGTTAGCTGCTTTTGACACTTGACAGTTGCGCGCCAAACGAGTTTTATTTGTTGCTCACCGCGAAGAGATTTTATTGCAAGCTCAAGCTGTATTTAATCGTGTGCATGAAGGAGTACATACCGGCTTATTTCAAGCCTCACCTAAAGAAGTGGGGGCAGACTTTCTCTTCGCCTCAGTACAAAGCCTCAGCAAACCAGAAGCATTACAATGCTTTAGTCCCACATATTTTTTGATTACATCGTAATGGATGAATTTCACCATGCCAGTGCACCAAGTTATCGAGCTATTCTGCAGTATTTTAGTCCGCGGTTCTTATTAGGCCTGACCGCCACCTCGGAACGCACCGACCAAGCTGATATCCTTTCATTATACGACAACAACTTGGTCTTTGAGCGCATTGTACATGGCATCAACGCACAGTTGCTCATACCCATCCATTATTATGGTATTTATGATGAGCATGTGAATTACCAAGAAATTCCTTGGCGTAATGGATATTTTGATCCCGAGCAAATCGAACATGCTTTTGCAACCCAGCAGCGCGCTAAGCATATTTATCAGTCTTGGTGTAAACACAAACAAAGCCGTACCTTAGGTTTTTGTATTTTGCAAAAACATGTTGATTTTATGAGCAGATATTTTCAGCGACAGGGCGTGCGTGCTGGAGCAGAACTGACTCGCCATGCTGCGCTGCAACAATTAGGCCATGGACTGCGCGTTTATCGCAAGAAACCCAAAAAACCCATGTTGTAATATTGGACTTTTTAGGGAATCACCACGCATTCGCTTCAAACAAGCACGGTTAAATTTTTCTTGAGGTATAGTTATTCTAGGTTTACATACACACTTTTTAAAACTGTAGTGTATACCACAGCTCCTCAAACCAATACTTCTTGATCAACATACAGAGCTGCTGCACTTTGCTGAAAAGCAGGTGATATTATCTGCTCTAGCTGCATCGGAAAACCATCTGTTTGGCTTTCCAAAGACGGCAGTTGCTGCATCGCATCACTATGTCCTTTATTTGGGTAAAGCTGGCTAAAAATTGCTATTACTACAAATAAACAACCTAGCACTAACGTAGACTTAAACAAAACAGACATGCGCTTACGCGGTACATGTATTACTGCTGTTTGGCTTACGTCTTGTTTGGCTTGGTTTTCTTTAGCTTCGCATTCGCTATCCAGCATGTACTTCTGTTCAGAATCTGACAAACGTTGCGGTGCGGATATTAGTTTTAACGGGTAATTGGCTTGACCATAATAGTGCAAAATACCTTGCACTCCTAAGCAATCTAAAATTGCTCGAATATCTCCGGGGTAAATTTTCAGCTCTGCAGAGCTGATATCAGCTAAGGTGGTAGCGCAGCGCAACAAATCTGTAGTGTGAAACCAGTAGGATGCTTTAACTGAAATAGTAGCAGCACCATCAATAGGGCCAGAAAATACTACCGCGGCATTGATATGCCCAATATTTTGCTCTGACAATAAATTATTATTTTTTAACCAATTTATGACTGCAAACTTATTATCGCGCAGCTGCTGAAAAGGATTCTTTTTACTGCCTCCCTTTACCTCAACGCCACCCACTCGCCAAGGGCCATTTTCTGTTCCTTCTAGATGACCACTGTAGTGCTTAAAGTCCACTATTATAATTGCCGTTGGCAAAATGCACACTAGATCAAGCTCTACCCCGTTCCACATACTATTAGCAATCAGAACTATATCTTTACCTGTATGCGCCCAATCTACCTGCAGAGCATCAATAAAAGCCCTTAACATTTGATTTTCATGGGTACGATCAGCTTGCTGGCCGTAAAGTAAAATCGACATCGAACGCTTGCCTTAATTAAGTAATAATCTTGCTTATAAACCACTTATCAACTGGTGCAGCAGCCTATTAAACAGTGCAAATAACCGATATTTAAAGGGCAATATTATACCAAAACTGAGCAACATAAGCTTGTTAACTACTATTTACACACTTATCAGCTTCACGTAAAACCCTGGCCATCAGTAATAGAAAGTGAAAAATGCGTAATATACAAAACTCTCACACTATAAAAGCTTGCGCATCCCCTGCTTTTTGTTGACATATTTTTTATTGAGTAGGTTAGTTTATTTTTTTAAGCTGCTTATGTATGATGGTTTAAACTTGTAAAGTTAACTAGGTCCTCCACATGGATATTGTCTTTTTAAAGCAGCACTATAATGTGTTGCTTGATCAGTTGAACTTGCTGCAAAAATTAATGAGCAAAACACCTCCGCAACAAGCCGTGGTTGCACAAATTCCACCGCTGACAAAAGCTCAAGAGCATGATCCTTTACCTATTATCACGCCCAATATTTATAGCGATCAAGCGGCACTTGAAGCCGCCCTCAAAGCTTATAAGGACCTTCATATCATTGCGGGACTCTCGCAGAAAAGTGCACGACGTATGCCTGGTGCAATTTGGTTTGACACTCAGCATACACCTCATGCCACGCAAATTGTTGAATGCGTAAACACCATAAACAACGCCAAGCTAGCCATCAAAAATTATGTAGTGGAACACTTCAGCACCGCCAATGCTCGCTTTGAAGTGCTTAAACAAGCTTGTCCTGGCGTGATGACAGTACATCTATACAGATTAATCCGCTGCTATCATCAGGATGATATCAAATCAGTGCGCTTTAACTGGTCACAACAACAATCCTTAGTCTACCCAAATAAAGCACGACTCATTAAACGTATTAATAACGCTTTAGAGCACTCTACTAGCATTGACTACAGCGCCACTCTCAACCAACTATTAAATAACATCATGACAGCACCACAAAACTCAATTCGTATCCGACGTCAAGTTAAGGTGCAGCCAGTGGCTAATGTCACCCACTGGAGCGGCAAAGCAGGCCCTGTTACTGCTCCACTTCCTCTCATCATTCTGCAAGATTCAGCACCAGCGCTGCGTATTATTGCTGAGTTCAACGCAGATATAGCCGCTCAGCGTAAAACCCGCTCAGATAAGTTAGAAGCTACTTTATTGGGGTATTTTCAGGGGGAAACAATTGAGCAAGTCCCACTACGTAACACTTAGCAATAGCCATGCCAATTAAGCGGCTACGGGCCGGATATCTAACGCCTGCTTATTTACGTTTATCTAAAAAGTTAATTGTTAAACGATCCATCCACCCCCATAAACGCTGCCGAAAACGCTGTAACAACGGGCGCTGCCGCCAAACATCTTCCGTGATTTCTAAACTTTGAGTAAAATCATGCTGAAAACTTTGACAAACTTGCTGTAGAAAATGAGTATCACGCACCTCCAGATTGTTTTCGAGATTAAAACGCAAGTTCCAATGATCAAAGTTACATGAACCTACAGTAACCCAATCATCCACCATAACCATTTTTAAATGCAAAAATCGCGGCTGATATTCAAAGATGCGGACGCCTTTACGTAAGAGAGCTGGATAATAACGCTGCCCAGCCCAACGTACGGGGGGTAAGTCAGTATGTCGCCCTGTCAACAATAAGCGCACATCAACGCCGCGTGCAGCAGCCTTACGCAAAGCACGGCGCACACTCCAAGTCGGTAGAAAATATGGTGTCGCCAACCAAATAGTTTGGTGCGCACCAGCTATAGCACGCAATAAAGATTTTTGAATATTACGATGCTGCGTAGAAGCAGCGTAGGCCACCCGCCCTTTACCAGTATTGGCAAGCGGTAATGGCGGACTACTGTGGTTCTTCGCACCTTTAGGTGCATTGTTTTTTTTCCAAAAAAAACGCTCAATACAGCTATCCCACTGCTTATCAAACAAGCTTTGCCAGTCATTCACCACAGGGCCTTCAACACGCACCATTACCTCATGCCAACGGCTAGTTGCAACACCTGGCTGCCAAAAGTCATCCGTTAATCCAGCTCCACCAACATAGGCTATGCTCTGATCCACAATAAGCAATTTACGATGGTCACGATAAAAATTCTGTATCCCATGCACCCAACGCATGGGATTATAAAAACGTAAGTCAATCCCCGACGCTTGCCAACGTCGACGCTGTAAGTGGCGAAACTGACGGCTACCAAAACCATCAAACAAACAGCGCACACGTACACCACGCTGTACTGCCGCAAACAAAGCCTCTTCGACACGATCAGCACTTCGACCACTGCGCACTAAATATAATTCGATATCAATTTGCCGTTGAGCTTGAGCAATACGTGCTAGCCAGTCTTCAAAAAATGCAGGACCATCAATGAGCAATTCAAATTGATTACTTGCACGCCACGGGAAAATCAAACCTGCCATGTTTAATCCTCATATGCCGCTTACACTGTGCTCATCTATGAAAAGAACACCCATTTATACAAGTTGCTGCTCTCTGCACTGCTACACTTAAAGTACAGTAATCGGCACATTGTACTTTATCTTATGCTAGACAAAACACAATGCGCCGCTCAAACCTACAGATCAATAACCATTTAACGTAATATCTGTGGATCCCCCTTACCTGCTACAGCAGCTGCTTCCTCAATGGTCAGTAAAGCAGTACGCGGCAAATCCTGCAGACGTGCACAAGCAGCCAATACATTCCCCCAGCATGCACGGTTCACAAACTGCATACCGAATTCATCCAAAGTGCCGCCACGGTTTCGATAACCTAATACATAGGTATTCAATGCATCTGGCAAAATGCGCCAAATATGCCCACGTAACACTTCAGGACGCATATGGGTGAGCACTACGCGCATACGGAAGCGCGCTGGGAAAAGTTTCTCAGTCAACTCATCACTGGCTAAGTAATCTAACTCCCAACGGTCACGTGGAGTACGGAAACGCCCCGGCTCTTGCAAGTACACCACACGATACCCCATATCCGCCTCACGCAAGCGCTTAGCGGCACGCAGCACCTGTTCTAGCTGATAGCTACCATTAGCAATCAACAACAACGGATCTGTACCATCATATTCTTCAACGATGATGGCACCATCGCGAGCGAGCTGCTCAGCTTGTGTCTGGCTAAAGAAGCACGGACGGTCACGCTTAGCTGCAACAACACAAGAAATCTGACCACGCTCACTATAAATCTGTGGCAGCAAAGCCAGCATACTGTTGTGATCGGCTGGAAATAGTACACGTGAAACATCATTCATCTCACCTAACAATGCTTCACAGAAAGTTGTATCTTGGTGTGACTGCTGGTTTTTACCATTTTCCCACGTATGAGAAGTCGCCACCAGCGGCCAACCCAACCAACCAGCAGGACGGCCAATTTCTTTTTGCTGACGCGCATAAATAATATTTTGACGAACCGCACCTAGCATCTTTACGCAGAATGCCTCATAACTAGCTACTAAGTTCAATCCTGCTTGGTTCGCCAAACAAGCAGATACCACCGCCTCCTCGTTGAGCGCTGTAATGATATCGCCATCAATCGCTTCAAGCTCACTCTCTGGCTCACTGACACGATGACGTAATGCCTTCAGCACACCTGTCAGACGATTACTGGCCAACTCATCCGGATTACCGACCCTTGGACGTAAGTCAGGGTTGGCTTGGACTAAGTCTACGAAATAACGGTCAATAGCAGCCATGGTTGAGCAAGCATCATCACGATAGTGCAGCTCAGGTTGCACCGGTGTCTTTGGATAGCGGTTAGCTAGCGGGTTGTCACGTTCCAGTGGGCGATTCTGCTCATCATGGGTTCTAAGCAGATCTAACGCTTGTTTCATATCCTCTGGACTGACATACAGCGGCTTGACGTGCTTATTAAACAGCTGGCGAGAATACTCATCGGTATGCGGATTACCCGGTAACGGTAAATTATGCGCTTTATTTTCATCATCACCGTAGAAGCCAAAACCTTTAGTTGTCTCAGCAATACCATATGGAATGGGGAGCGGATAAGACAAAATACCATTATTTTTTTCTTGTACTCGGCGCTCCAAGCGTTGCTCCATCTCCCATATAGTGCAAACAAAGGCTGCTGGGTCACGACCATCAAACTCAATGGGGTCAAAACCACAGCCCCGTAAGTGACGTTGGAAACCTTTCAACCCCTCAATAGTGCCCAACTCGGTGCGCTGTTCAATACGGCGCCCATTGGCAATCATAATAGGTAACGCTGGGCCGCAATCTTCTGCACGCCACCAGCGTGGAATCCAATCACTACCACGCTGCTCTTCTGCTGCACCATCAGACAAGAAAGCAATGAGCTTTTCACCGGGTAACGGCATATGCGCATATTGCAGTTCAGCAAAGCCTAAATACCCGCCTTCAATGATGCCGCCTGCCGTATGAGGATTCACATGACTGCCTAGCGGTGCAGCCATAGAGCCATCTGAACCGATACCGTAACTATAAAAATCCTGCAGCAACTGCTCAATGCCAGCCTTGCCATGACCATAAGCCGCGGCTTGCTCTGGATGCAAGTTACCAAAGAGCACGTTCAAAGCCTCAACTGCGGCCACGCTATGTCCTTGCCCCATAAGCCATGCCCTAGTTTCACCAGTTAACGCATTCAGTGCCATATAAGCTGCATAGCCAGGCACCATGTTCAACGCACCACCCGTATGACCTTCAGGCTGAACTTTAAATTCATCTGCAGTCAACTCTGTTCCATCAAGGTGGATTTTATTGGCATAAGTCATATGTACTACAAGCGACATACCCGCGGCAGTAATTTTATCCAACGCCGTTAACTTTCGGTATACAGTAGAGATGTCAGGTTGTATGCCAGCTTGCACGAGCTGATGAGCCAATCGATACACAGCTGCCTGAGTTTCTGCAGTGTGCTCGATGGGGCCGTAACCTTTTTGCCACTGTGCAAAAGCCGGTTCAGCTTGAGCGTGCTCATTTAAATCAGCGAGGCTCGGCAAAATCTGATGCATATTAATACTCCATAAACTCATAGTTGGTGCAGTTTAATCACAATGTAATAAGGGTATCATGATAATTATCAATGACTGCTCACCCTGTCATACTCAATTCACATATAGCCAATAAGGATACCTCATGGCCTTACTCAATTTTCTCGGTGCTATTCAGCAAGTCACCGGCTCCTGCTACCTCATAGAAACCTATGATAAGAAAAAAATATTACTTGAGTGCGGCATGGAACAAGGTGGTGATAACGACCATCACGAAGAACATGATAACGCTAAACGCTCAGCTTTTACTTTTAACCCTGAGCATATAGATGCTGTCGTCATTTCCCACGCCCATATTGATCACAGTGGTATGTTACCGCGTTTAGTCGCAGAAGGTTTCCGTGGTCCTATTTATGCTACCGACGCCACCTGCGAACTCATGGAACTCATGCTGCTGGACTCAGCTCATATTCAAGAAAAAGACACTGAGTGGGAAAACCGTTGGCGTGCCCGCCGTGGTAAGCGCCCAATCAAACCTATGTATGTCAGCGAAGATGCTGCACGGGTACTTAAACTGCGCCGTCCAATTGACTATGAAACACACACTGAAGTTGTACCTGGTGTTACCGTGGCCTTCCATGATGCGGGGCATATTATTGGCTCCGCGATTGTTGAACTCAAATTTACCGAACCTAACGATAGTGTGCGCACGTTAGTCTTCTCCGGTGATTTAGGTAGCACTTGCTCACCTTTGATGAAAGCGCCCTCAACCCTCAAACATGCAGATCTCTTACTACTTGAATCAACCTACGGTGATCGTGACCACCGCTGTAATGAAGACACCCTTGACGAGTTGGTAGCAATTCTTGAGCAAGCCCATAAAGACGGCGGCAACGTCATGATCCCAGCCTTCTCTGTAGGCCGGACCCAAGATATCTTATTCCATTTAGGACGTTTTTATCAGGAAGGTCGTCTTCCACAACACACCGTGTACTTAGACAGTCCTATGGCCATCCGAGCTAATGACATCTACTACCGCCATCGCGAAGATTTCGATGAGCACAACCGCTCCATGCTGATCAAGCATAATATACATAACGTGGATGACTGGCTGCCTATTTTAAAGATCACTCCTAGCCCCGAGGAGTCAATGGCAATTAACAAAGTTAAAAGTGGCGCTATTATTGTCGCTGGGAGCGGTATGTGTAACGGTGGTCGTATCATTCACCACTTTAAACACAATTTGTGGCGCAAAGACTGCCATATTATTTTCACAGGCTTCCAAGCCCGTGGTACTAATGGCCGAGCTATTGTGGATGGTGCTAAAACTGTTCGTGTATTTAAAGAAGATATTATGGTTGGCGCACAGGTGCATACCCTCGGTGGGTTTTCTGCTCATGCGGGCCAGTCACAGTTAATAAACTGGGCCAGTCAATTTGAAAACCGGCCTGAATTGTATTTGATCCATGGTGAACTAGATAAAATGGAGATCCTCCAAAGCGAATTTAAAAAACGCTTAGATTGGGATGTTAACATTCCAGAGTTGGGCGATCGCATAGCTTTATAAGGAGTTACACATGACGTTTAACAATGATGATGGTGATTATCTAGCTCGTCAGTACGGCGTCAGCAGTATTGATTTAGACAGTAAGGTCGATGAGCTACTCACAATGGCTGTACCGCCACAAAGTCGCAACATTGAACTGTATCGTGAAATGATGCTAACTGTAGCGCGCATGGCAGAGGCTGACCGTAACCGTTGGGATGCAAAAATCATGATGCAAACCCTACGCGAAATGGAGGCGTCCTTTAGCTTATTGGAGCGGTTTAAGCGTCGCCGTAAAGTGACAGTATTTGGTTCAGCTCGTACTGAGCCGGACCACCCACTCTACCTGCAAGCTAAGGAGCTTGGTGAAATCCTAGCTCGCCACAATCTGATGGTCATTACCGGCGCTGGCGGCGGTATCATGGCTGCAGCTCACGAAGGCGCAGGCTTAGAAAATAGTCTTGGTTTTAATATCGCACTACCATTTGAACAAGGAGCCAACGATACAGTACAAGGCAGTGCCAACCTCTTGTCGTTCCATTTTTTCTTCTTACGCAAATTGTTCTTTGTCAAAGAAGCCGATGCTTTAGTACTGTGCCCAGGTGGTTTTGGTACTTTAGATGAAGCCCTAGAAGTGCTGACCTTAATGCAAACAGGTAAAAGCCCATTAGTACCTGTAGTACTGCTAGATGTGGAAGGCGGCACTTACTGGGATAAAGCATTAGAGTTCATGCGTGAAGAACTAGCTGATAAAAACTACATCCTACCAAGTGATCTACGCTTAATGCGTCAAGTCCGCACGCCACGCGATGCAGGCCTAGAAATTGCCCGCTTTTATCGCAACTTCCACTCATCACGCTGGTTCCGCGATACCTTTGTTGTACGAATGAATCACCCGCTCAATGACGGAGCAATGGACACACTGCATAAAGAGTTTGCTGACCTTTGTGCCACCGGTGGTTATACACAAGTGGCATACTGCCCTGAAAAGCATAATGAACCTGAATTCTGCAACCAATTCCGCTTAGAATTTGACTTTAACGACCGTGACCACGGCCGTTTACGTGAAATGGTTGATTTTATTAACCTTCCACAAAACTGGAAAAGCAACGGTTAAATGGGGATGAACTGAGGCTCAATCATTACACTGAGCCTCAGTTCATAGCATAACCATACTAATTTCAATCTCGCCACCACACACTTACACAGTGTAATCAATTTGACTTAAAAAGATGACTGCGCAAAATATCCAAATTTCTGTATGCCCCAAGCGAATTTTAGAAATAAAATTCTAATCAGCGCTCTGTAACACATAAGAAGCTAAGCTCTTAAATTAAAACAAGATTTGCTTTCCTTAAGTATCTCAGTTATATTAGCGCACCTTGATGAGGCGAAGCCTCATACAAAGTCGCGGTGAAGTGTCCGAGTGGCTGAAGGAGCTCGCCTGGAAAGCGTGTATACGAGAAATCGTATCGAGAGTTCGAATCTCTCCTTCACCGCCAAATTATTTACTAAACCCTTGATTTTCAAGGGTTTTTTATGCCTGAAATATACAGCAGACACCACTGGGCAATAGTTATCCAAAGATGTTAACCGTAGCCCTCTTCCGCAATACACACTGAACTTCTAAACATATTAAATAACTACTCATAGCAGTCACTTCCCTCTTTACAATATTCAAGTAGTTTTTACACGCATTGAACATATTGGTTTTTCTTTAACGACCCTTATAGAATCAGCATTCTTGTTATGATTAAGCAAAACTAGTTCAATGCAGCTTTTATCCCAAACACTCTTCTTTAGTTGCTTTTTACTCACTTTGACATCCTCCCCAACCTAAAGGACAGAGATTCCTACTGCTAGACGGCCATGTCCGGCCGCAAGAATGTTACGTGCCGCGTTGATATCGCGGTCGTGGGCGACACCGCACCCACTGCACGTCCATTTTCTTATTCCAAGTCCTGCGATACCTTTCGGCCTCAATTCGGGCAAGCTACCACAATGCGAACAGGTTTGGGTGGTGTATGCCTCGTTCACTTCCTTAAAAACAATGTCTGCGTGAGCGCATTTATAGTCCAGCATTGTTTTTAATTGACCCCAGCCAGCATCTAACACTGACTTGGCCATCATGGTTTTAACGAGTTTTAAACTACTGACATTGTCCACATAGATTTCACCGCAGCGGTTGACCAGCGTGCGGCTGAACTTGTGCAGGGCATCTTTTCTACGGTTAGCGATTTTGCATGAAGGGTTTTGACTTGGGTTTTATTTCTGGCTCGTTGAGCGATGGCCAACTTTTCCTCAAGGCCACGATAGAAGCGGCCCGCTTCCAGCTTGGTGCCGTCCAAGCAGGTGGCTGTATCAATTAAGCCAAGGTCAATACCGATGCGGTCTTGGCCGGTGGGTATCTCAGCCTGCACATCCACCACTACATTGAAGTACCAGCGGCCACGGGCATCTTCATTGAAACTGGCCGAACGAAACTTGTATTGGTTCAAGCCGTAGCTGTCCCAGACCTTAAAATAGTGGCCGTTGTGGTAGACCTGCCCGTTTTTCCATTGAGCTGCACCGGTATTGACGGGTATCCAGCCCAGTGAGCGGCGTACACCGCCTGATTTGCGCCAGTTCAGCCGCACCTTCTTAAACTGCTTACGGCGCGTGACATACTCACCTGCAATGCACTGTAAGGTTTGACTGTGCAGCCCAAGCTCCTTATCTGCGCCCTTTGTGTAGGGATGCATATCAAAAGCAGACAAAAACACACCACGCTCTTTAATCGAGCGTTGACTTAATTCATTGACAAAGTTCCAGACGAAATTGACGCTGCGAGCCATGCGGTTTAGCAAGAGCACATGCCTATCTTGTACTCGAACTTTTAATGTTTTGGTGTGCTTTATCATACTGTATACGAATCAATCAGAACAGCCTTACCAGCGGACTGCTTCAAGCTGATCACCCCCCTTTAATGAGCACTCCTCCTCTTATAGAGTCTCATCTAACTCACCATCAATGTTAGCTATACCAAAGGGAATATGCACAGAAGGCAAGCCTGACGCTGCCTGCTCTAAATGAAGCTTTTGGTCATCAAAAAAGATATGTGGACGCATGATGTCCAATACTTTAGCTTTTTCTACACCACCCATAAAAAAAGCTTCATTAACGGTAATCCCCCAAGCACGCATCGTGTTGATCACCCGCTTATGGGCAGGCGCATTACGCGCTGTGACAATGGATACACGTATAATCGGTTCATAGCTAGGATCTTCTTGGTACTTTTCTTGCTCTAACTGCTGAATTTCAGCTATACGCTTTAAAAAAGGCTTCAGTGGCCCAGGGTTATGTGGAATATTTTGGTGTAAAATTTCATGCTGATGAAATTTATCTAGATCCTGTTGTTTATAGACAGTCTCAGCTTCATCATCAACTAATACCCCATCAAAATCAAAAGCAATTCTAAGCTGAGTATCTTCCCTATCATCCGCCACCTCACCTTTTAAAATTTTACCTGCGGGATAACCTTCAGCAACTGCACTTTTTATATCTTGAGTATTTGCAGATAAAAATAATTCAATATCAAACGCTGGAATATAAGAATGCGGTGAACATCCCTGCATAAAAACAGCACGAGTAATAGGTAAATTATGATGCTGAATTGAGTTCATCACTCTCAAACCCGTATCCGGATCATTACGTGACAATAAAATCACCTCAACTGGCGGATCTTCTAGGTTGAGTTGATTTAAACTAAGCAAACGCCGAATAAAAGGGAAAGCCACACCTGGCTCAAGTGGCTGATCTTGATGATCACGCTGATACTGACGATAAATGTTCTGACCTTTAGTTCGAAAGACTGCATCCGATTCAGACAAGTCAAATAAAGCACTAGAGGCTAAACCTACCACCAGACGACGGGTTAAATCGAAAGCCATATACCACCCTAAAAGACACCCTAGATCAAAGCTTGCACGCAATCTAAAGCGCACAAAAAGCAATGGATAACAGTAATTTCACTATAGCAAAATGCTTTACAACTGAAATAATAACGTAGGCTGGCAGGTGTTAGGCGGACATAGAGATTAAAGGCTGCGCTGTCTCAATAATAGACAACGCAGCGCTTTATTTAGCAACTACTAACTGTACGTACACCATCACGATCAGTAATAGTATTCCAAGCATCAACAATCAATTGGTTTTCTAAGCCCATGATTGAGTCAGTAGTTTGATCCGTTATTTGAGCACTTTCACTCAACATATTGATTTGTGCCGCAACGAAACGACCCATTTTTTTAAAAACTTTTAGATTATCCATATCTTTACCCCTTTTTTATAATTTTCCATACAGCGAGCGCTGTAGAGTCTCCCGAAAACGAGACATAGCAATATAATTGCTGATCATAAAAGCAGGTGGCTTGCAGAAATAAAGCAGTACTGAAACGAATTTCAGTAGTGAATCAAGTTTTCTTACGAAAAATTGATATAGCATTTTGGATTATGCGCGAGCGATTATGCTCTGAGGCGTACCGGTGATGTCTTTCTCTGTACCACGCCACTCATTCAAATAATCGTTTGAGTCGGGATAGGAGTACAAATATACAGTACTCAGAAAACAAAAGCAAATATCATGCCAGAACAGCTTATACAAGCGAAAAACTTTGCGGGCCGGCTCAATCCGCCCCACAAAGTCATTGGCTGCTAATCAACGAAACTCTCCCCCTTACTTATAGCAAAGGTAGGGTGTAACCGATAATTAAACGGTTGTCATCTAAGTCTTTATTAATGTTCGAGCGTACAGTGGAGTTTCTCCAACGTACATGCAAATTCTTCAATGCACCTGTTTGAAATGCGTAAGAAATATCGAAGTCACGCTCCCATTCGCGGCCTTCTACCCCCTGACCTATATCGGCACCAGTACCTTTTACATAGCGGTTGAACATAGTTAAGCCCGGAATACCTAAGCCAGCAAAGTTGTAGTCATGACGGATCTGCCAAGACTTTTCATCTTTAGCTCCAAATTCACGATTAGCAACGTAGTTCACTAAAAACGGGTCTGAACCTTGAATATATGCATAACCAGTATCACCGGTCATTTTCTGATAGCCCAAACCCAACTTGTTATAGCCGAAATTGTAGGTCACCATACCGGAGAAAGCTTTATTATCTACGTTTGTCTTGCCATCATCAGTTGAGCGAGAGATGCGCAAATCAGTTTTGAGTGAACGCTGCTCACCTAGCGGCAAGGTATGTACTGCAGTAACAATATGCTGTTTATATAAATCTTCTAAGCGGCCAAAGTTATAACCCGTAGCCAAAGAGTCATTCCACTTATAATTAACACTTGCCAAATCAAAAGAATTACTGGTTTTATCAGCACCTTCTTTAAAGTCTAGCCCTTTACCTAAACTGTTCATTCTCATGCGTTCACGGTTAGTAGACGCGCGCTGATTAACACGGTCAATATGACCTAAAGTCGCTGTTAAGCCATTGATTTCATTCGATGTGAGCATTCCACCTGTAAATAACTGCGGCAGAATACGACCTTCCAAGTTAGCCTGCAACATAGGTAAGCGTGGTTTTAAAGTCCCCAATTCTAAAACAGTCTCTGACAGCTTTGCTTTAAAAGTTGCACCAATCTTACCGAAGTCATCAACTGACTTACCGTTACTACGCTGTGGGAAAGAGTCTGGAGTACGGTTCGGACCTGAATCCAACTTCATCGCTGCAGCACCGTATAAGTCCACACCAATGCCAATAGTGCCCTCAGTAAACCCAGACTTATAGTCTAAAATAAATGCTTGTGACCACTCCTCCTTAGTTTTATCATTTTGATTACGAGTATCTTGATTCATGTACAGATTCCGCAAGCCTAGAGTTGCAGTACTGTCTTCAACAAATGCAGCACTCGCTATTGATGGCACAGCCACTAATATGCTACTGGCCGTTGCTAAAGTAATAGCACGTGCCAAAGGTGAGAAGATCATTCAATCACTCCTATAATGAACAATACAAATACAAAAATGGGGCTTACTAGAAGCCCCATTCATTAAACAAAAATACTTATTCTGCTGTAAAAGTACGTGGACGCAAAACATCTGGCTTTAAAAAATCTTTAGAGCCAACGTTATCATGATCACCCAATAAACGGCCTTCAATTTCTACGCCATAATTGGTGTGCTTATGGAATGTATCCAAATATTTTTCACGGGTTTCTTTAACATCACCAGTATAGCGCGGCTCTTGAGGACGCTCTTGACTATCAATGTAGTATGCAACATCCCAAGCTTGCTGGTCCGTTAGACTATTTGGACGACCCAACGGCATATTGTGCTTAACAAATGATGCTAACGTGTAGTGACGCACAATACCTGCCCCCCAGTTATAAGAGTTATCGCCCCACACTGCTGGGAAGACAACTTTATTATTTTGCACTAAACCACCGCCATCCTCAGCATGACAGATCACACAGTTTTCTTTATAAACCTGCTCACCACGCTTGTAATCCATTTCTTTTTCTGGCTCAGGTAAGCGCGGATAACCACGGCCGTACATATTTTTGCCATCTGCATACATAGGCACACCTTTGGCCAACCACTGATGATATGCAGTTAAAGCCAACATATCATCACTACCATATTCGGGTGGCGTACCATTCATAGAAAAACTAAAGCAACCAGCGATACGCTCTTCTAAGTTGTTGACATGGTTATTTTTACCACGATAATCAGGCAGAGTAACAACTGCAGGCCAAACCGGCCCAGCAAAAGGTAAACGTCCTTCCCCCATATGACAGCTGCTACAGTTCATATTGTTAAAGACATTCTTTCCACGCAATTGCTGCGTATTCATGAACAAATCATAACCCCGGCGAATAACACGCTTGAGCTCTGGATGCATGTTAGACTTATCTAAATCGTCCATGGTTGGTGGAACATGAATCAGCTGGCCTTCTTTTGGCTCTGGGTTGTTCACTGAAAAACGCGATTCTTCTGCTTGAGCAGTGAAGCTCAGCACACTTGCCGCTACAGCAACTACCAAGCCACGGAAGATGAATTTAGTTGAATCTTTCATTGTATTTCCCCCAATCACTGTGCCGGCTGACGTGCAAGCCACTGCGAAACTGCACGAATATCCTCATCATTTAAACGCTCAGCAATGGCAAGCATTAAATGTTGTGGATCATTATCACGCTTGCCTGACTGCCAAGCTTTCAATTGGTCGGCAATATAGCCTGCATGTTGACCAGCCAATCGCGGGAAGGACTCACCCACGCCCAAGTTATCAGGGCCGTGACAAGTTTTACAAGGTACAATGTAGCGATCCCAATCACCTAAAGTTGCAAGCTTCTCACCGTGCGCCAGCTCTTCTTCAGTAGCTCCCTCATCGAACTTCCCTCCCTGAGCTGGAAGTTCACTATAGTAAACTGCAACATCTTTAGCTTGCTGCTCATTGAGCATGCTAGCAAATGGCATCATGGATGGACTTTGGCGCTTCCCCCCAGCTTTCATATCTTGTAATTGTTTGTATAAATAATCGGCATCCAAGCCAGCTAAAGCAGGCCACGACTCACCACCGGGCACGTTCATACCAGAGCCATCAGGTTGGTGACAGGCCACACATACTGCCGCAGCTTGTTCACCTGCTTTGGCATCCCCTTCTAACGCGTGAGCCGATGTTATTGCAAAAAATAACGATGCGGCGGTTAGAGCCATACGATGAATTTTTTTCATTATCATCCCTATCCCTTTTTCAGGTTCTAATTATTTTCAAAATTAAGTCTAAGCATATACTAATTGATTATACATACTAAGCGCACAATCAATACTAAAGTATTAATTTATACTTTGCTTTGCTATAGCTTGACTCAGCCCACTCACACGCTCAACTTTACGCTGCACACTGGCTTTGAAAATCCCTCCTCGACTTTCAATTAAAGTGAACTTATCACGCGCACGAGTAATACCTGTATAAAGCAACTCTTTAGTTAACACTGGATTTAAACGATCAGGCAAAATTAATGCCGTATGTGCAAATTCTGACCCTTGTGATTTATGTACCGTCATTGCAAATACAGTTTCTACAGCAGTTAAACGACTAGGTAAAATAAAACGCACGCCATCGGTTCCATCGTTACGTGGAAACACTACACGCAAAACATACGCAGGTGCATCTGATTCAGCATTGACCTCACTATTAGGCAGGTACAAGGCAATTCCTATATCGCCATTCATTAAACCAAGACTGTAATCATTTTGCATAACCAAAACTGGTCGACCTTCGTACCACCCCTGTGCTCGGGTGATCAAACTTTTTCTATACAGTAACTGGACAATACGTTCATTTAATCCCGCGACTCCATAATCACCTTGCCGTAAAGCACATAACAAGCGGAACTTATCGAAAGCTGTTAAAACATGCATTGCCCACTCTTGCCAACAATCACTAGTCAACGGCTGCTCTAAGCTTGGGCGCATCTCATGTAAAACTTGCAAATAATGCCTATAACCTCGACATTGCTTTCCCTGCTGCCCTCCTAATACCAACTGTTCAAATACTGCATCATCGCTTTGATAAAGCTGCAAATAACCAATATCCGCTGAATCTTGTTGCAATATTTGCCATGCTTGATAAGAATCGCTGGCATTCACTGCTCGCGCTAACTGCCCGATACCTGAATCTCGACCAAAACGCCTCGAGTAGCGTAGCATCACGGTACGCTGAGCCAAATGGTGCTGCCCTGCAATTCCACGACGCCAGTGCTCAGCCGTAATGGGCTCACGACATAACTGTTCTAACTGCTGCTGAGTCTCTAAGGTGTAATAGCCTTGCTCAGCGTCTGCACAAAGATCCCCCAGAACAGAGCCTGCCTCAACTGAAGCCAACTGATCCTTATCACCTAACAGTATTAAACGGGCATGGGCAGGCAGAGCTTGCAGCACACTGTGCATCATTTCTAAATCAATCATTGACGCTTCATCAATCACCAACACATCCACCACCAAGGGATTGGTGCGGTTATGTCGAAAATGACGAGTTCCAGGCAAACTGCCTAGCAAACGGTGTAAAGTTGTTACCTCATTAGGAATGCTCTGCTTTACTCGCCCCTCAATCGGAAGCGAAGCAATTTGCCCACCTATGGATTCTGTCAAACGTGCTGCAGCTTTACCTGTTGGTGCTGCTAATTGAATACGGAGAGCCTGCCCTTCTTGAACAGCAATTTGCTGTAGCAGCGCTAGCAATCGCACCACAGTTGTGGTTTTACCCGTCCCTGGACCACCTGTAATCAATGTTAACTGACCTTGAGCAGCCATAGCACAGGCTACTTTCTGCCAATCAGTTTGCCTTTGCCCATCAACCCACAACGGCTCACTGAACAAGCCATCTAAGCGATCAGCAAAATCGTCCGCTAAAGGTAACTTGTTATCCAAACGCTGCACTAAAGCTCCAGCAACACTCATTTCATAGTGCCAATAACGGTACAAATATAAACGCGTCCCCGATAACACCAAGGGTGCAGCACTGCCCTGCTCAGGTCGATATAATAATACGCTCTGCTCTAAAGCCGATAACCACTGCTCAAGACTAACAATTGACAATAACTGCGAGGGTAGGATCTGCTCTGCCTCAACCAATTGCCCTTCAGGTGGAAGCAACAAGATCAAGTCAGGATCACGCAATAAATGTTCTAAATCTAAACAAATATGACCACGCCCCAGTTGATGACTGGTTAAAGCAATAGCTAACAGCATTAAAGGCGAAGCCTCTGGATCCAATTTAGCCAATAATTTAACAAGGGCTAAATCCAATGCCCTTAACCAATCCAATTCAAGCCATTGCTCAAGTAAGGTAATGATACGCTCACGGTTCAATAAATAATCTGCAGGCATTAGAAATGCAGTACTCGCTCCCCCTTGCGCCCCGTTTGGCTCCATTGAAAACTGTTCAATGCCGAGAAAAAGCTCACCTTGCTGTCTCATGACCATTCCTCTTGTCCTTTAATGCTTTTAAAGAGTCTGTCCATGCGCTCTATCAGCTGTCGGTCCGGCCGCACCGCATGAATACCCTGACTAATACAGTGCACCCCACGTAAGAACATATATACAGCCCCTCCCATATGGGTGTCATAATCATAGTCAGCAATACGTAATTTCAATAAACGGTGTAAGGCCAAAATATATAAAGCATATTGCAAGTCATAACGGTGATTTAAAACACACTCATTCATTGCTTCTGTACTGTAATCAGAATCCTGCTCACCTAGCCAGTTGGATTTATAATCAACAACGTAATAGCGCCCCCTATGCTCTAAGACTAAATCAATAAATCCTTTAAACATGCCATTCAAACGCTCGGGCACCAAGTAAGGACGCGATTGATGAGGCAAAATAAACTCACGAATTGACTGATCCAATAACTGAGTATCAGTTTTACTTGTGGCAAACCAAAACTCCATTTCAGCTTGATATTGATACAGTTCAGACAACACTAATGGATGGCCATCTACCATAAACGGTTGTACAAGATAGCTTTGCAACCATGGCCAAAGCAGCTCTGTATAATCACTAAAACCATAAGCCTCACTGCGCTCGGCAATATAGGCTTGCGCTGCTTCAGGATGCTTTAATACGGCAGCAAAACCTTGGTCAGCGGCCCACTCCAATATCCCGTGCAAAAAGGTTCCAGGTTGAGCACCACGAGGAAAGCGATGCATCCCCTCCTGCAACAGTACGGGCTCAGTTATTCCTGACTCCTCTATTATCAACTCATTACGTTCATCATCACTGATGTTTTGCGCCAGCGCTGTTTGCGGTGCTAAATCTTCTGTTCGGTCAGTAGTATCACCGTCAGTCTGTGGCGCTTCTGCTGTCAGCCGCAGCGCACTATAAGAAGCAATCCACCAATGTTCGCGAGTTCGCCGCTGAGACTGACGCCATACTGGAGTA
Organism: Denitrificimonas halotolerans; assembly: GCF_034259425.1. Taxonomy (NCBI): domain Bacteria; kingdom Pseudomonadati; phylum Pseudomonadota; class Gammaproteobacteria; order Pseudomonadales; family Pseudomonadaceae; genus Denitrificimonas; species Denitrificimonas halotolerans. The sequence goes on along the minus strand of NZ_JAXIVU010000006.1, from coordinate 90,439 downwards.
AACTCCCCTACAGTGTTGAGTAACAAAGTATCCTCAACTTGAGGAAGCGAGCTCACCTCACTGACCCAACCCTGCTGAGCTAAAGGCTCTAGCCAGCGTTCCAACTCATGACTTGCCGCCAAGGGCTGCCCATTGTTCAATAAATAACCAATAGCACTACCATGCAACGCTGAACCCTTGCTACGGCCTTGTTTAATATCGGCCAGTCCTAACCAGCATGCATAGCGAGCTCGTGTTAAGGCCACATACAACAAGCGTAAATCCTCACCGAGACGCTCTTGTTCCGCTTGCGCCACGCTAGCCTTATCACCATGTAAAATCAGTTGACGCTGCCCCGCCACCTGCACCGTAAAAGGTTGCTGACCTTCTTGAGCGCGAAAATTACAAATAAAAGGTAAAAATACCAGTGGATACTCCAACCCTTTCGACTTATGAATGGTCACAACCCTTACCAGTGACTCATCGCTTTCTAAACGCAGTACCTGTTCTTGCGCCCCCCCCGAGAGACCTAAGCACGCTGCTTGTAAATAACGCAACAAAGCAAAATCACTGTCCAGCTCGCGTGAAGCACTCTGTAGCAATTCTGCTAAGTGCAGTAAGTTTGTTAAAATACGTTCTCCTTGGGGCCGTTGGACTAAACGCTGGGGCAAAGAGAAGTCATGCATAATTCTACGTAGCATGGGGAGTACCCCCTGCATGTGCCAGCTCTCTAAATAACCTTTAAACTGTAAAACATGGTGTTCCCACAACAGTTCATCTTGATTGATACGTTCTAGCTCAATGAGCGGCAAAGCCAAAGTACTGCAAGCCAAAGCTGTCTTCAGTGCTCTTTCGTTGTCCGGCTGCAAGCATGCCTGTAACCAAGTTAAAACATCCTGTGCTTCTTGGCTTGCAAATACAGAATCTTTATCTGACAAATAAACACTACGTACATTACGTTCAGCTAATTGCTGGCGGACGGCCTGTGCCTCATGCACATCACGTACTAGCACTGCAATATCATTTGGTTGCACAGCTTTTAACAGGCCTTCAGCACCTTTAAAGCCCGCTTGCCCCTGCTGCGCTAAACTCAATAATCGAACAATTTCGGTTGCTGTACTAGCAGCCATTTTTTCAAGATAGTGCGCCTTTGAAATAGGCTCATCACTCTTCATCCACCATATTTGCAACGCAGGTTGTACAGCTCCATCTACCCACCACTGCGCATCACGACCCCGTGCTTTTACATCATGAAAAGGGAGGCGATTACTCACTTCATCTTTAAATAAAAATGCTCCACGACCATCAACCCTTTGCTCAGCTAAATTAAATAGTTGATTAACAGCCTTAACCATAGGCTCAGTAGAGCGGAAATTTGTATCCAAATTATAGTGACGCCCCTCGGTAGCCTCACGTGCTGACAAATAAGTATGAATATCAGCGCCACGAAAGCTGTAAATCGCTTGCTTAGGATCTCCAATCAAAAACAAGCCAGTGTCACTATTATTGGCTTCCACCTGATAGACCGCATCAAAAATACGGTATTGCAGCGGGTCGGTATCTTGAAACTCATCAATCAGCGCAACAGGAAATTGTTGACGAATTACTTCAGCCAAACGCTCACCTGCGTCACTTTGCAAAGCACTATCGAGACGGGTTAGCATGTCATCAAACCCCATCTCTGCACGCTGCTGTTTCTCCCTTTGAAAGCGCGCCTTAATCCAAGCTGCAGCATGACATAAGGCCTGCTCATCCAATGCGCGAGTTAAGTTTTCCAGCTGTTTAGGTAAGTGCTGCATAGCCTCTAAAGCTGGATGCTCCGGCACCTTACTGGTGTCCTTCCACACAGCATGTAATCCGTCTGGAGTTAAACGGGCAAACCCCGTTCCGATATCAAGCTGTACTTGATCAGCATCCTCAGCCCAAGCATTAATCTTATCAAACCAGGGATTGTAAAAGCGTTTTTGCACAGAGCGTCCATTTACCGCCTTCTCTGCCACTGCAGCATCTAGGATGCAGCGCAACTCTTGACTCCATTGCAACCACGGTGCTTTCAAAGCTTGCAAAGTCTGTTGCTGTTGCGCCAGCCCCCGCTGCAAAATCTGCCCTAACGCTAACTCAAGATCTACTTGTGGCAAACTGTGAGCATGAAGCAGTGGGGAAATTTTACGCTGTAAGACTTCAGGCTGCTGCCAATGCTCTAACGTCCAAAGGACATACTCTGCTTGCAATGGATAACACTGTTGACGCCAATAATCTTTCACCACCAACGCTAATAAATCGCTGTGATCGGTTTCTAACGTTTGAGTAAATAAACTGCCACTATCAAAAGCATGCTCACGCAACATGCGCTGGCACCATGAGTGAATAGTCGATATTGCTGACTCATCCATCCACTGTGCAGCTTGATCAAGACGCTGAGCGCAAGCCGCCCATTGCTGCGGAGGATAATCATCTCGCAACACCTGTAGCAAAGCATCTGGCTCGGTTTGCTCTTCACGGAAGACTTGAGCAGCTTCAACCAATTTCGCACGCACTCGGTCACGCAACTCTTGGGTGGCCGCTTCGGTAAAAGTGACTACTAAAATTTCAGGTGGTAATAAAGCACGCTGAAAAGCAGCTTGATCTTTCTGACCATGTTGCAAAATCAGGCGAATATATAACGCTGCAATGGTATAGGTTTTACCTGTACCAGCACTGGCTTCAATTAAACGGCTGCCATTTAATGGGAACGCTAAGGCTAGAGGACGCACAGCCCGCAGCTGCTGACTCATAAGGCATCTCCTTGACGATCCAAACTCACTTTTTCGGCATTGTATAAAGATCCATAGAGCTGATATGCCCAATGGCTAAAATTACCATCAGCTTGTAAAGCAGCATAGCTAGGAAACTGACGTGCCAAAGCTGCACTATTTTGCACTTCACCACTCACGTTATAACCACCCTCATAAATGCTTTGTGCTTTATGGTCATCTTGATCTTTTAAAAAACTCATAGCTGTTTTTAAAGCAACAGGCAAAGGTGCATTCATTCCCTGCTGCCAAGCTTCCAACCACCCTCGTACAATCTGGATTGCGCTGTCCTGCTCAATGCTAACGAACATCATGCTACTTTCTTGAGCAAACACCAAAGTTTGCGTCTGTATGCCACAAGCATTGAGCAGTACATGTTGGACCCAGGGACGTAATAAACGGTGCCAACGAAGTTCTGTACCGCTATAAATCTTGCCCGGCAGTAGCTCTATACGCGCATACTCAGTCTCTTGTGGATGCTGATGGGTGGCACGACGCAAACCACCAAGCCAACCTTCCAAGTGCACATGCTCCACCTGCAGATCAATCATTCGCGGTGTAGTTTCCTCTTGTGACCAAATTTGGCAATAACTACGATAATGCTCCAGTTGAGGCAATAAAGGCTCAATTAACGTCTCTCGTAACTGATCACCATACGCCTGTAGAGGTAAAACACCACTGCGCTGCAGCACTTCACTGCGCCGCTGTAAAGCCTCAAAGAAATCTGCATCCGCCGCTGCATACCGTCCTGCATCTAACAACTCACGCTGCACGATAAAGCGCTGTAAACCATCTAAAGCAAAAGGCTCATCCTCATATACTTCCAAAGCAGTTTGATCTAAATAAACTTTAAGGCGCTCATTAAAAAAGTATTTCACAGGATCAGTTAAAAAACGCTGCAACAAGTCAGGAGTGATTTTATGAGTGGCGGCAACAGGCTCGTAAAGCGGTAAATCAACAAAACTCAGTTCTGACGTTGCCTGATGCAACACTGCCCACTCCGAAGCATAGGTAAACAACCCTCTATCATTTTCTCCTGTAAAATAGTGTTGGCTGAAAGGCTGTAAAGGATGCTCTGTAGTCAAAGCTGCTAATAAAGACTGCCCACTCGCTAAATGCCAACAGCTTTTGATATGATCGCGTAACTGAGCAATAAGTACCGAAGGTGGCCGTTCAGTGTTATCCCGAACACTGCGCCCCACCCAGCTTACATACAAGTTTTCACGCGCGGACAATAAAGCTTCTAACAACAAATAACGATCATCTTCTCGACGTGATCGATCACCTGGGCGGTAATCACTACCCATCAAGTCAAAATCTAAAGGGACTTGCACGCGTGGGTAGTCACCATCATTCATACCCAAAAGGCACACCATACGAAACGGTATAGCTCGCATAGGCATTAAAGTACAAAAGTTAACTGAACCCGCTAAAAACCGCTGACTTAAATGATCCGGTTCAATGTTACTGAGCCAAGCATCCCGCGCTACAGCTAAAGTGATTGCATCGTCTAACCCTGCTTGCTCACACAATTCAGCCCACAACTCACAGGCCTCACGCATACGTTGCACAAGCAAGTAATCGCTATCGTCTTTCACTAAGAAAAACCGATCCAATATGTTGATAAAAATATCGCGCCATACTGCAAAGTGGTGCTCAGCATGCAGCTGTTCATGCAACACCTGAAGAGCATCTAGAAAATGGATTAAAGGACCAATCAAAGCTGCATCTAACCCACCAACTTCATCGTAGGGCTGAATCCCTGCATAGGCATCGCTTTCCCCCATAGCATACCCTAGCAACATCCTTTGCAAACCAAAGTCCCAAGTGTTTTGCGCTAGCCCTGCAGGCAGATCAAAGTTTTCACGGTGTTGCGCATTTAGCCCCCAACGTACTCCGGCACCAGCCAGCCAATTTTGCAAGAGAGGTAAATGCGCCTCTGCAATACTAAAACGCTCCCGCACTGCTGGCACATCGAGTAGTGCCATAATGTCTGTCATAGTTAGGCGTGATTCTGGTAAACGCAGCAACTCTTGCAAGGCAATCAATAAAGGCTCGGTACTTTGCTCTGTCTGATCTGAGACAGTGAAGGGAATATAGCGCATATCATCACGAGCGTACTGAGAAAACACGGCCTGAATATGCGGAGCGTAGCTGTTGATGTCCGGTACCATAACAATGATATCGCGTGGTTTGAGTGTCGGATCGGCATTGAAGTGCGCCAACAATTGATCATGCAACACTTCCACCTCACGTTGCGCGCTGTGGACAATATGAAAGCGTAAAGAATGATCATTATGTAAATCAACAGCAGGCCATAATTGCTGAGTCTCCGCTACGGGACGCAAATGCAAAATATCATTATGCAACTGCTCTAATAGGGTTGAGGTACGTCCCTCTTCAAAGATGTCAACACGCTGCCCTTGGCTATTGAATTGCACCTGGTAAGCATCCAACTCATCATACTGATCAAGCAAACTGATATAATCACGGCCTTGCTTACCCCATGCAGCTAATAGCGGGTGAGCAAACTGATGCAGCTGTTCCATAGAAAGTACTTCAGGAAAGTCATCTTTACGCTTTTGCCGACGGTATTCATGGCGCAATAACTGCTTATCCTCCACAATGTCTGCCCAATGGAACTGACAAGGATTGTGCACACAAAGCATAACCTGACTAAAACGACTTATGGCCGCCAAGGCTTCCACCATTTGCGCTGGCAAAGAAGAAATACCGAAAACAATGATGCGTCGTGGTAATCCTGCAGGTGCTTCATCTAAAGCTTGCATGGCACTGATAAAGCGTGGATGTACAGCAGCACGACTGCTATGAACTTCATCTTCACCAATGTCATCAATCAATACACGCCACAGTGCCGCCTGCCATTCTACTGTGGGCTGACGTGCCTGCTCTTTTTCTGCATTAACGTGCGGTTGCCCCTCTAGCTGACGTAACTGATCATGTCCCGCTGCCCAGTCCTTAAGCCAATCAGAACGGTACACCTGATACTGGTCGAATAGATCCGCTAAACGCTCAGCCAATTGATAACGTTTTCGCATGTCAGGGTCATGACCTAAAAAACTACGCAGCGGAGCGAAAACTGGTTGCTCAATGACCTGTGGCAATAAGCGCATTAAACGCCATGTCAGAGGGGCTTTATCAAAGGGTGAGCTTTTAGCAATAGTTTCTGTACCTAACACTTGACGATACACTTGCCAAATAAAGCGCGCAGGCAATCCGACTTGTAATCCTGCTGCAATCCCACAACCATTGTCCGCGGCTAAAGCCAACTTCAACCACTGAGCTATGCCGTTACTCTGTACTAAAATATGCTCATTTTCGAGGGCATATAAAGGGTTCAATTGGATCCACTGTACCACCAACTCACGCAGCTCTTCGAGGTGATTACTGTGAACAACAATAAAGCCAGGCTGCAGTATTTGATTCGCCGACATCGCTAGATTCCATACAAATAAGCATAGTGTGCCAGTTTTAAATTAAAAAGGGACTCAACACCCACCTTCAGCTACAAGACAGCCTGCCGCATCTGTCTATTGATCACTAATATTTTTCGACCTATGTCTAAATGACCTCACAGTCACACTCATGCTTTAGTGCCCCTGCTACACAATAATAATTTTAATAATTGCACCTGCTCCCTCGGAGAACCAAGCCAATGAAAATCAAACCGTTAGCACGTTCAATCAGCTTAAGCACCTTGGCCGTTGCTCTAAGTATCCCAATAACAGCACAGGCTGCTTTTATCGAAGATAGCAAAGCAAACTTAGAGCTGCGCAACTTTTATATGAATCGAGATTTCCGCAACGCATCGAATGAATCGCCATCAAAAGCCGAAGAATGGGCGCAGGGTTTCTTACTGCGCTACGAATCAGGTTTTACTGAAGGCACCGTGGGTGTTGGTATTGATGCCTATGGTTTTACTGGCTTTAAACTTGATTCAGGCGGCGGCACTTCAGGAACAGATTTGCTTTTACCGAAGAACCGTAAAAATAATGTACCAAGTAGCTACGGAGAAATCGGAGCTGCAGCAAAATTTCGCATATCTGAGACAACACTCAGAGCCGGTACTTTAATGCCTAAGTTACCTGTAGTATCTGCAGGTGATGGCCGTTTGTTACCACAAACTTTTCAAGGCCTGCAACTCACCAGTCATGATATTGACAATTTAACACTGAATTTTGGTCAATTGGAGCGTGACAACCAACGAAACTCAACCAATAATGAGTCAATGAAGATTAGCCTTAACAATGGCAAACGCGACACAATTAAGTACTCCAAAACGAACAAGGATGTAAGCAGTAAATTTAATTTTTTCAGTGGTTCCTACAACTGGAGCGATCAGCTGGCCACTGGCTACCACTTTGGTCAACTTGACGGTGTCTACAAGCAACACATTCTTAATGGTGTCTTTACCCTACCTATTGCTAACACCCAGTCGCTCAAAGTCGATTTACGTTATGCAAAAACCAAAGAAGATGACAATAGCGGTATCGATAATAACGCTTTTTCTAGCATGTTGACCTATAAACTGGGTTACAACAGCTTCGGTTTAGGCTTCCAAAAAATGTCGGGGGATACTGGTTACGCATACCTAAAGACCACCGATCCATTCCTAACCAACTATATTCAACAACGTGACTTTGCAAATACAGATGAGAAATCATGGCAAGCACGTTACGACTATAACTTTGCCGGTCTTGGCGTTCCCGGCTTAAGCCTAATGACCCGATACGTCAAAGGTAGCAATGTTTACATGGGGCCAAATAAGTCTCGTGGTAAGGAATGGGAACGTGATACCGATATCACTTATGTTTTTCAAGACGGCCCCATGAAAAACTTAGGTGTTAAATGGCGTAACTCAACCTTGCGCTCTAATGTAATCAGCGACGGTGATAGAGACGAAAACCGTTTGATTGTCAGCTATACCATCCCACTGCTATAAGCTGTACCTATGCACAAAATAAGCCCGCACCTTACGCGGGCTTATTTTCTATTCTATAAAGACTTATATTTAAAGTTGAACCTGTTATCGTTAGAGTGACTCTAATCCTATGCATATAAAATCGAGTCCACTTTAGGAGCACATCTATCATGGCGAAAAAAAACATCAACACCGATAACGATCAATTATTGGCTGAATTTAAAGCCTTAGTATCGGATACAGAGCAACTCCTACAGCACTCTGTAGAACTTTCTGGTGACAAAGCCGAAGAGTTACGCGAGCAAATCAACTCAAGCCTCCAGCGCGCTCGTAAAGCACTAGGTTCAACCGAGCATGCCTTACGTGAGCGTGGAAAAGAAGCCATCCATAGCAGTGAAGAGTATGTACGCGAGCACCCATTACAATCTCTAGCCATTGGCGCTGGAGTGGGCTTCTTGTTGGGCTTATTAGTCTCAAGGCGTTGATATGGCTGAACAAGATTTTTCCAACACATCGCGGCGCCTAGGCGCCGCGACACTGGATTTAATCAGTGATCACGCAGAGCTTTTTGTCCTTGAGTTACAAGAGCAAAAACGCCACAGCAGTCAGCAACTGCTTTGGCTCGGCATCACTGCTGCTTGCGCCTTTATGTTGTTTTTATTGTTGAATGCACTATTAATCGTTTTACTCTGGGATCGCTATGACTACCTATTACTGATTGCTATGTCCATATTTTATGCCTGCTCAGGACTATTTTGTATCTGGCGCTTGAAGTCTGCACACAATCATGCCCAGCCTCCCTTTAGTGCTTCTTTACAAGAACTAAAGAAAACAAAGGAGCAACTCTTACCATGAGTAACCTGACACATAAAAAACAAGACCCCCTCGTTTTACGCAAACAATTGATTCAAATGCGCCTTGAACTCAACCGTCAAAAAATACGCCATGAAGGATTAATTCTCTTAAAGCCGATGGAAAAGCTACGTAACTACAAGAAAAGCATCGCACAAAACAGCAACCCCTTACTCATGGTTATAGGTGTTTCCTTAGCTGGCTTTTTCATTGCACGCAAGCGACACTCAATAGGTTCTTTCTTACCTGCATTACGGATCGTCTCCAGCTTGCTACCACTGTTTCTAACCACAGCCAATACTTCTGCAAACCAAGCTAAGTCAGATCAGCCAAGTAATACAACACAATAACAGCACACAATAAAGTTCTAGAGGGACCCTATGGATTGGCATCTGTTATTAAATCGTGAACGTCTAGGTAAAACCTCTCACAGCACCGAAGAACTGGGCCGTAGCCCTTTTCATAAAGATCACGATCGGATTATTTTTTCCGGCGCATTTCGACGCCTTGGCCGAAAAACCCAAGTGCACCCTGTTTCTAGCAACGATCATATTCATACACGCCTCACCCATTCCTTAGAAGTCAGCTGTGTCGGTCGCTCTTTAGCTATGCGCGTTGCAGAAATGATTCGCGCAGATTTGCCTCCATGGTGCGAGCCGAGCGATTTAGGCATGATTGTACAATCGGCCTGCCTTGCACACGACATTGGCAATCCTCCTTTTGGCCATTCAGGAGAAGATGCCATTCGCCATTGGTTTCATCAAGCCAATAGCAATAACTGGCTTGATGCCATGAGCACAGCAGAACGTGAAGACTTCTTAAACTTTGAAGGCAATGCTCAAGGTTTTCGTGTACTTACTCAACTTGAGTACCACCAGTTTGACGGTGGCATGCGCCTGACTTACGCCACTTTAGGTGCTTTTTGCAAATACCCTTGGAGTTCCAAGTATGCCAATGCTCAAGGCTATAAAAAACAAAAATTTGGCAGCTATCAAAGTGAGTTATTGTTGCTTGAAAAAATCACCAGGAAACTGGGCATTCCGAAACTAGATGATGAACATTGGGCGCGCCACCCTTTAGTGTATTTAGTGGAAGCAGCCGATGATATTTGCTATGGCTTAATCGATCTAGAAGACGGCATTGAAATGGATCTACTGAAATACTCTGAGGTAGAAGCACTGCTACTGGACTTGGTAGGCGATGATCTGCCAGAGACCTACCGCCTACTCGGCCCACTGGACTCTCGACGTAGAAAGCTAGCTATCTTGCGTGGAAAAGCAATAGAGCACCTGACCAACGCTGCTGCGCAAGCTTTTGTGGAACAACTGCCGGCACTCATGGCTGGTACATTAAAAGGTGATTTGGTTGAACATATGCACGGACCTGCAAAAACCTGCGTCATCAATGCGAAAGCATTAGCTCGTGAAAAGATTTTCCAAGACAAGCGTAAAACCTTGCATGAAATTGGTGCTTACACCACTTTAGAGATTTTACTCAATGCTTTTTGTGGCGCTGCTTTAGAACAGTATCAGCAAGGCAGCTTATCTTTCAAAAACCGACGCATTTTTGATTTACTTGGGCATGCGGCCCCAAAACCCGAATGGACACTTTACCAATCTTTCATGCGCATTATTGACTTTATCGGCGGAATGACAGATAGCTATGCAACAGAAATGGCACGAGAAATGACAGGTCGCTCAAGCCCTATATAAGCACACTGACCGTCAGCATAAATCAAGCTGGCGGTCAGTGTTAATTTCATTCAAGATACTTTTGAAGGTGCACCTGCAGTAGGTAATGCAGGCGCTTGAGCTTCAGTTTCACTTTCTTCACTCGTTTGTAATACCTTGATGCGCTGCTCACAGGCTTTCAATTGCTTAGCCTGCTTGCTATAGCGCATGCGTAAACGCTGATGTGGCCACCAAGAAATCAGCGGGCCAAGGATCAAGCCAAGCACAAAAGCACTCATTACAAAAAGTGCAATAGGCAGTTCTGGCGTTAACCAACCAAAAAACACCAGCTGTATAGGAGTACGATTTTCTAGGGTAAAGAACACGACGCTGGCCGCCAACACCAGTGCAATCACAATAACTAATAAACGTTTAAAATTTTGCATACATTCCTCTGCAGTCATCCAGCCTAAGGCTTCAGGTTACCCATCATTCACTCGGTCACGCAACTCTTTACCAGGTTTAAAGTGCGGAACGTATTTACCTGGCAATTGAACTTCCTCTCCGGTCTTAGGATTACGTCCGATGCGGGGTGCACGATAATTCACCGAAAAACTTCCAAAACCACGCACCTCAATACGCTGCCCAGAAGACAATACTTGCGTCATCTGCTCCAACATCGCTTTAACTGCCAATTCAACATCTCGCACAGCTAGCTGTTCTTGTCGGTCAACAATGCGCTCGATCAATTCGGACTTATTCATTATTTTCCCTTTTTTATCAAGCCGTTAGCAGGTTTTAGCATGCTTAATGAGCTTTGAACAGAGCCAATTTACAGAATAAGAAAAGAATATACGATTTCAGAGCTTTTTAAACAAAAAAGCCGATAACAGCTTGTGGCTGATACCGGCTTTTTCCAATTCCTTAACAATACATGCCTAAGGAGAAATAAAGGTTTATTTGTTAAGTCAGGATCATCCGAGCTTAACAATGCGCAGCTAGCTGCACCAAGCAGCTTAAGCAGGGTAAGCCTAAACTGAATTGCAGCGGCATATTAAGACTATACAGTCACATTTGCAATTTAATTAAAGCCCAACCCTACATCTCTTTTTAATAATAAGCGTTTTCAGTGATGCTGTGATCCGTCACATCGCGCACACCTTTCACTTCAGGAATACGAGCCATTAAGGTTTTTTCAATACCTTCTTTTAAGGTGTAATCAGCTTGGCCACATCCTTGGCAGCCACCTCCAAATTGTAGAATCAAAACGCCGTCATCAATATCAATGAGCTTTACCTCACCACCATGACTGGCTAAGCCAGGATTGATTTCTGTTTGTAAATAGTAATTAACACGCTCTGATAGCGGACTGTCTGCGCTCACCATCGGCACCTTGGCATTGGGTGCTTTAATCGTCAGCTGCCCCCCCATGCGATCGGTTGCATAATCAACAACTGCATCTTCAAGATAAGGCTCACTAAGCGCATCAATCCAAGCCGTAAACTCAGGTAAAACCATAGGTGTGTCTTCAGGTTTTTGCTCTTCTGGTTTGCAATAAGCAATGCAAGTTTCTGCGTAAGTCGTGCCCGGTTGAGTAATAAACACACGGATACCAATACCCGGTGTATCTTGGCTTTTTAGTAATTCACTTAAATAGTTTTGTGCTGCTTCTGTAATTTTAATCGAACTCATGCTAACTCCTCACAATCATGGCACCAGTGTACGCTACTTCACCCCTAGTAATAAAGACCTAGTAAAGCACTCAAGTTAATTCAGCCTTTATTCTGTACAAAGATCTCTAATCAACAACCTTGCACCTATAAACTTCAATCTTGAACCTCAAGCTATTCAACGTATCAATTACACTAAATCATCTAAGGGTAGGTACACTTCAGCAATATCACTACCGGTCAGCTCCGACGCTAAGGCCTTTGCACTGGTATATAGACGTAACAACGTAAAGCGCGGACGCTCCCCCATATCAAACCAATGCTTAGTCCCTGCGGGTATGGATAACATGGAGCCTTTCTCACATAAAACACCGTATACATGCTCATCTAACTGCATATAGAATATGCCACGACCAGATACAAAAAACCGTACCTCATCTTCACTATGTTGATGTTCAACCCGCTCTTGCTTACGTAAAACATCTTTCTCAGGATGAGATTCCGCCACGCTCATCACATCTACTTCTGTAAAACCACTACGCTGTTGCACCCGAGCTATATCTGCCGCATAAGCTGCTAAAATTTCTTCATGACTGGACTCGGCAGTAAGTGACGAATCAATCTCCCAATGTTCTAAATCAATCCCTAATTGAGTTAAAGTACGACAAATATCTTCAGCATGATTTAACAATTTGATCGCCTGCATAGGCTGATCCCGATGAAACACAAAAAGCTGACTCATAAGTAATCTCTATCAATTTTAATCAAACATAATCGTATTAAAGGTGCGCAGAACGAGCCAAACCAAAAAAAACAGTTAGAGCGGCGAGCAAAGCAACAATGCTGGTGCTAAAAAACGTTAAAGAAGCGCCCAATGTTTGCCAAGCATAGCCTGCATACAGAGCACCTAAAGCACCACCGATTCCTGAAAAAGAAACATACAACCCTTGCCCCTGCCCTTGTTTAGTTTCAGGAAAATACTGTTGTATAAAATGAATAGCAGCCGCATGAAAACTGCCAAAAGTTGCCGCGTGCAGCAACTGCACAAACAATAAAACCATGAAATGATTAGCGCAATACCCCAATAACCACCAGCGCAATGCTGCCAATAACAAACTCAACACCAGTATCTGCTTAAGACGAATACGCCTGAGCAACCAAGGCATAATAATAAACAAGCCAATTTCAGCCAGTACCCCTAGTGCCCACAACCAACCAATCACTGCACGAGAATATTCCAAATCAATCAAATACAATGTCAGAAAAGTGTAATACGGTCCATGAGATAATTGCATCAAGGTAACACCGAGCAAAAATATGACTATCGGCACAAGACAGATACGCTGTGACATTAACTCAGCGCTGACATGATTACACCGCAATGTTTTTTGCGCAGGCTCTTGAGGCACCCAAAGGCTGCTCAATACAATACCTGTCATCACCGCAAGAAGCGCCCATGGATAATAGTTTAGGCCTACTTGATCAAATAGATAGCCAAAGCCAATCACTACTAGCATAAAGCCCACGGAGCCCCACAAGCGCAACTGACTATAACGCTCACTTTGGTTTCCTAAATGCCCTAAGGTGATGACTTCAAACTGTGCCAAAATTGCATGCCAAAAAAATGCATGCAGCACCATAATCAGCACCAGCCACGCATAGCTTTTATTCAGCAAAATTAAAGCAAAAGACAATAAGGTAAATAACGCTCCAAACGTACTATTGCTAAACGCTTTTGCGTACGATCAGCTAACCAAGCCCACAAATTTGGAGCGATACAGCGCATTAACATAGGAATAGCAACCAATTCTCCGATGCGCGCGGCTGAAAAGCCTAAATAATCAAAATACAGTGATATAAAAGGCGCTGTAGCACCTAGCAAGGCAAAATAAAAGAAGTAAAACCCAGACAAACGCCAATAAGGCAATGCGCTACTCATCATTCAAGAGCCACTACAACACATGGCTGTTGGAGCACAGCCATATGTTTTGGAGTGGCATTTTAGAGCTGTGGCAGTACAGGCGCCGTCACCTGTACGTCAGCATTCTGCGCTCGATGGCGCAAGAATTGATCCATAATCACAATGGCCATCATCGCTTCAGCAATCGGCGTTGCACGAATACCAACACATGGATCGTGACGGCCTTTAGTAATCATCTCTACCGGTTCACCAGCAATATTAATGGAACGCCCTGGCGTTGTAATGCTTGAGGTTGGTTTAAGTGCTAGGTGCGCAACAATCGGTTGACCGGATGAAATACCACCGAGCACTCCACCTGCATGATTTGATAAAAAACCTTCTGGCGTTAGCTCATCACGGTGTTCTGTTCCGCGCTGCACAACAGAAGCAAAGCCGGCGCCAATCTCTACCCCTTTAACTGCGTTAATACTCATCAATGCATGAGCCAAATCAGCATCAATACGATCAAATACAGGCTCCCCCAAACCTGGCATTACCCCTTCCGCAACTACTGTAATCTTTGCCCCAACTGAATCTTGATCACGGCGTAATTGATCCATATAGGCTTCTAACTCAGGAACCTTATCTGGATCAGGACTAAAAAATGCATTCTTACTCACCGCATCCCAGCATTTAAAAGGAATCTCAATTGGCCCAAGCTGACTCATATAACCACGAATAACAATACCTTGACTCGCTAAATACTTCTTAGCAATGGCACCTGCTGCAACACGCATAGCCGTTTCACGTGCTGAACTACGCCCTCCACCACGGTAATCGCGAGCACCATATTTATGATGATAGCTATAATCGGCATGTGCCGGACGAAAAATATCTTTAATCGCTGAATAATCTTTGGATTTTTGATCTGTATTGCGAATGAGTAATCCAATCGGACAGCCTGTAGTTTTACCTTCAAAGACTCCCGAAAGAATCTCTACTTCATCCGGCTCTTTACGCTGCGTGGTGTGTCGACTCGTACCGGGTTTGCGTCGATCAAGATCACTTTGTAAGTCTTCAGCTGACAAAGGCACACCTGGCGGGCAACCATCTACAATCGCAACCAAAGCAGGGCCATGACTTTCACCCGCAGTAGTGACTGTAAAAAGTTTGCCAAAAGTATTCCCGGACATACACACTGCTCCGTCATAATAAAAAAGATAATGGCGCAGTATACCTGCACCCATTCCATTCTGGCACCATCTAATCCAAGTACTGAACAACACACGCCCAACACCGATCTAGGAAGTTGGTTTCAATGCTCGATCTCGATACAGATGAATTAATGTTTACTTTGATTCAACTGTTGTGCAGTTAAAGCTAGTACCGCCGTTGATTCTGCCTGCGAATGCTCAAACCAAATGAAATCAAAATCAGGATAAAGCGCCGATACAGCCTCACAATGCGGCCCCACTTCAAGCACTAATAAGCCATCATTTTCTAAATACGCACCTGCATGCTGTAAAATTTGCTGAATCACCTCAAGCCCACTTTGGCCTGCTACAACACTGTGCCAAGGCTCATACTGCAACTCTTGTGGTAATTGAGTGAATTGTTGCTCTGACAAGTACGGAGGTTTGCAAACAATCAAATCAAAACGCTGACCAACAAACTGAGTCAATAAATCACTGCGTTGGGCCTGCACTCGACCGCCCAACTGGTGCAAAGTAATATTTTCTTGAGCAATAACTAAAGCAGACTCACAAAGTTCACTGAGCCACACCTCAGCATCCGGAAAAGCTGTAGCGCAAGCGATACCTAAACAACCCGACCCCGCACAGAGATCTAAAATACGTCGTGGCTCCTGAGCCAACCAAGGTGCAAACTGTTGTTCAAGCAACTCTTCTATCGGGGACCGAGGAATCATCACCTGCTGATTCACCTTAAACTGCAGACCTGCAAACCAAACTTCTTCCAACAAATAAGCTGCTGGCACACGTTGCTGAATGCGCTGCTCTAATACTCTATGCACCTTCGCATGCTCATCACTGTGCAAATTACAATCTAAATATTTATCATGCAGCGCCTCAGGCAAGTGTAAAGCACCCAACACCAAAGCACGCGCTTCATCAAACGCACCTTCGCCATTCTGCATAAAAAACAATTTTTCCTGATTGAAACGGCTCATCGCCCAACGAATATAATCGCGCAGCGTTACTAATCCAGATTGACCCACTGTCTTTCTCCGTGCCCATATAAAATCATTCACTTTACCGACAGCTATCTGATTATTTAATAATCGTCACGGCCTTCTAACATATGCCGCTTAAGCAATACATAAACAGCACCAGTGCCTCCATGTCGTGGCACACAAGAAGTAAATCCTAAAACTTTCTCATGCTGACGTAACCAAGTATTCACATGGCTTTTAATCATAGGCTTACGTCCATCTAAGCGTGCAGCTTTACCATGTGTCACCCGCACGCAACGTACCTCCAAACGTAAAGCTTCTTCCAGAAACTCACGCAACGTGGAACGTGCTTTTTCAACCGTCATGCCATGCAAGTCCAAACTGCCTTCAAACACGACTTGTCCCGCTTTAAGACGGCGTATTTGACCGTCCTGAACACCATCGCGCGCCCAACACAAGGTATCTTCAGCCCCCACATCTAAAACAAACTGATCTGAGAGCCCATCCACCACTTGCGCTTTTGCAACAGACTCCAATGCATTTTTACGATTCATTTGCTGTACCATGCGATTGGGCTTCACTTTACCCACATCAGCATGGTCTACATGGATACGGCGCACACCTTGCATTTGCTGAGCAAATAAAGATACATCATCTGGCATAACACCCTCCTCTTTTCCAAGTGCATTCTACCTGTTTTAATCCTCTGCAAACAAAAACGCCCCAACAAGTGGGGCGTTTTTAAGCATTAGCAATGATTACATTTTAGAAATCATTGCATCGCCAAACTCAGAGCAAGAGAGCAACTTGGCGTCGTCCATCAAGCGCTCAAAGTCATAAGTTACAGTCTTATCAGCGATAGCACCGTTGATACCATCGATAACTAGGTCAGCCGCTTCAGTCCAACCCATATGACGCAACATCATTTCTGCAGACAGGATTAATGAACCAGGATTCACCTTATCCTGACCAGCATACTTAGGTGCAGTACCGTGAGTTGCTTCAAACATTGCAACAGTATCAGACAGGTTTGCACCTGGTGCGATACCGATACCACCAACCTGTGCAGCCAGAGCATCAGAAATGTAGTCACCGTTCAGGTTCAGTGTAGCAATGACATCGTACTCTGCAGGACGCAGAACGATTTGCTGCAACATTGCGTCAGCAATAGCATCTTTAACGATGATGTTTTTGCCAGTTTTAGGGTTCTTGAACTGCATCCAAGGACCACCATCTAACAGCTCAGCGTTGAATTCATCGCGCGCAACTTCGTAACCCCAATCCTTGAAGGCACCTTCGGTGAACTTCATGATGTTACCCTTATGCACAAGAGTTACAGACTCACGATCGTTATCAACGGCATACTGCAACGCTTGGCGTACTAAACGCTTAGTACCTTGCTCAGATACAGGCTTGATACCAATACCGCAGTTTTCAGTAAAGCGAATCTTAGTAGCACCCATTTCCTCGGTGAGGAACTTGATCACTTTATCCGCTTCTGGCGTACCCGCTTGCCACTCAACACCTGCATAGATGTCTTCTGAGTTTTCGCGGAAAATCACCATATCCGTGTCTTGCGGGCGCTTAACTGGGCTTGGAACCCCAGTAAACCAGCGCACTGGACGCAAGCAAACATACAAGTCCAACTGCTGACGCAGAGCAACGTTCAATGAACGGATACCACCACCTACTGGAGTGGTTAAAGGACCTTTAATAGAAACAACGTAGTCACGTACAGCTTCTAGTGTTTCTTCTGGCAACCAAGTTTCTGAGTCATAAACTTGAGTTGCTTTTTCACCTGCGTAAACTTCCATCCAAGAAATTTTACGCTCGCCGTTGTAGGCTTTCTCTACTGCGGCATCAATTACCTTAATCATTACCGGACTGATATCCGCACCAATACCATCACCCTCGATGTAAGGAATGATTGGATTGTTTGGTACGTTTAAAGTCTTATCTTCATTAACGGTGATTTTGTCACCGGCTGGCACTTGGATCTTTTGGTATCCCATGCTGGACTCCGTCATTTACGTGGTCTGTATAGATCTGTCACGCGTGTGGCCTGACAGTGATAATTCAATCTTAATCGGCATATATGACTCTGGCGTTTCAAAAAAGTCACATATCCAGTTGACTCACCGTTACGCTTTTAGCATTTTGGTACAGTCATTGGCAGCGCGTATCATACCTCTTTCGGTCACAATCGAACAGACTGCTACCGTCAAACAATGCATTAGCACCGTTTTTTCATGAGTTTTTACATCTAAACACCCGCTATCCAGTGCATATTATACGAACATCTACCGATAGTCCTAACTTCATATAGAACAAGAGGTTACCTATGACACGTTTTACTCCGCATATCACCGTTGCCACTGTTGTCGAAAAAGAAGGGCGTTTTCTATTCGTAGAAGAACATGCTGAAAAGCGCAAGGTATTAAACCAGCCCGCAGGTCACTTAGAAATGGACGAAAGTCTAATCCAAGCTGCTATTCGTGAAACTTTAGAAGAAACCGGTTGGGATGTTGAAATTTCTCACATTGTGGGCATCTATTTATATACAGCTGCAAACAATGTGACTTATCAAAGGATTTGCTTCGCCGGTCAAGCACTAGCTAAACGAGAAAGTTACGTTTTAGATGAAGGTATTATCGGGCCTGTATGGCTCAGTCGCGACGAACTCTTGGACAAGCGTGATATGTGGCGCAGCCCACTAGTACTACGCAGCATTGACGATTACTTAAACGGCTGTCGCGCTTCATTAGATATCTTAAAAGAGCCACTATAGCGGTCACCTTCTCCCTAGTTTGCTGCTTATCTGCTAGAATCCTATTCTTTACTTAACTCATTTAGATTGCCATGCATATTCCTTCAGAAACTCGTGTAATTGTCGGCATGTCCGGCGGTGTTGATTCTTCCGTTGCAGCTTTATTGTTAATCCAGCAAGGCTATCAAGTGGAAGGTCTTTTTATGAAAAACTGGGAGGAAGATGACGGTACTGAGTATTGCACCGCAAAAGAAGACCTTGCTGATGCGCAAGCCGTTTGCGATACCTTAGGTATCAAATTACACACAGCTAACTTTGCCGCGGAGTATTGGGACAATGTCTTTGAGCATTTCTTAGAAGAATACAAAGCAGGTCGCACACCTAACCCTGACATTCTCTGTAATCGCGAAATCAAATTTAAAGCTTTTCTTGACTACGCTAAACAATTAGGCGCTGACATGATTGCCACAGGCCACTATGTGCGTCGCCGCCCCCTCAACGGCACCAGCGAACTGCTTAAAGGCATAGATAACAATAAAGATCAAAGTTATTTCTTGCACGCGGTCGGTGGATCACAGATCCACAAAACGTTGTTCCCTATCGGAGAGTATGAAAAACCCATAGTGCGTGAACTGGCAGAGCAACATGGTTTAATCACTGCCAAGAAAAAAGACTCAACCGGTATTTGCTTTATCGGTGAGCGCCGTTTTACTGATTTTCTCAAGCAATACTTACCCGCTCAACCTGGCGTCATTGAAACCACTGATGGTTCTGTACTGGGGCAACATAGCGGTTTAATGTATCACACCATTGGACAACGCCAAGGCTTAGGCATCGGTGGCTTAAAAAATGCCAGCGAAGAAGCATGGTATGTGCTCGCCAAAGACTTAGCACGTAATGTACTCATTGTCGGACAAGGCAACCAACACCCCTGGTTGTTTTCCCGTACTGTTTTCACCCGCAATGTAAACTGGATTAACCCAATAGATCTCAATAATCTGAACAATCTCAGCGCCAAAGTACGCTACCGACAGCCCGATCAAGACTGTTCCATTGAATGCAAAGATGATGGCTACTTAGTGACTTTTGCACAACCACAACGTGCAGTAACCTTAGGCCAATCAATTGTGTTTTATGCAGGCGATATCTGCTTAGGCGGCGGCGTCATTGAAGCATGCACACCATGGGATGAGAGTATTCAACGACCATGACTCCACTACAAGAACAAATAACCGCACTCGGCGGCGTCTTTCAAGCAGCAGCACTTGTCAATAGACTAGCACATACAGGCCAAATCAGTGATGCTGCCTTGTCCTACATGCTGCAAACGCTGCTTGTCCGTAACCCACAAACCACACTTGATGTCTATGGCGGTGATGATTTAGGTTTGCGCGAAGGCTATAAGCTGATGTTAGCGATACTTGAGCGCGAAACCGATAATTTGCCGCGGGAAAGTTTGCGCTACGTCGTCTCAATGTTGAGCCTTGAGCGCCAATTTGCTCGTCGCACCGACTTGCTGGATATTGCTAGCAAACGCTTGCCACAAATAGAACAGCAAGTTGAACTCTACGGCTTATCAAGCGAAAACATCGCCTCATCCTTTGGCAGTTTGTATCAAGACACCATCAGCACCTTTAAGCAACGCATTCAAGTGCATGGCGATATGCGTTATTTGCAACAAGAGGCCACAGCAGCTAAGGTGCGCGCCCTGCTATTTGCCGGCATTCGCTCTGCACGCTTATGGAGACAATTGGGCGGACGTCGCTGGCACCTGCTAACTAAACGCAGCAAAATGCTCAACGAGCTGCATGCACGCCACCTATGATCCAACGGCGCTCTCGCCCCTTGCATGGGGCGCTTCTACTGGCCATCTCATCACTATTATTTGCCAGTATGGGTGTACTCATTCGTGAGGCATCGATTACTGTCAATAACGAAAATATTGTTTTTTTTAGAAACATTATTGGAGTTGTTTTCTTTTTACCCTTACTACTCAGCAAGGGTCTAAAACCCTTTAAAACAAAGCGTTTAAAATCACACTTAATGCGCACCACTTATGGCTTAGCAGCCATGTATTGCTTTTTCTATGCCATTGCTCACCTACCGCTTGCCGATGCTATGGTTTTCACTTACTCAGCCCCTATTTTCACCCCTGTTATTGCTTATTTTTGGCTAAAAGAATCGCTGACCAAGCGTATGCTGTTCTTTTCCTTAATTGGATTAATCGGCGTTATTTTAGTTGCTAAACCCAGCGGGGCTGTTTTTGGTAGTTTATCTTTAGTCGGCCTTGCAGCCAGCTTACTTGCGGCATCAGCTTTTGTCTCTATTCGCGAAATGAGCAACACCGAACCCGCCTATCGCATCGTGTTCTATTTTGCTGTATTCAGCAGTCTTATCTCTGCAATTCCACTGCTTTGGGCATGGCAACCCTTGAACACACAACAGTTAATCCTACTTTGCTCAGCAGGCTTGTTAGCAGCTTTAGGACAGATCATCATGTCGCATGCTTACTCATTAGCCCCTCCAGGACTGATTGGGCCAGTGGCTTACCTCACCATTGTTTTTGCAGGTATTTACTCCTTTATTTTATGGAATGAATTACCGGATTTCGCTTCCATATTAGGAGCCTTACTGATCTTTACCGCCAGTACTTTAACTGTGCTCTGGCGCAAACACTAAAACCTAATGCGCATTTGATGTACACTATGCGCCCCATTTATTCATTGATTGTCAGAGAACGCATCATGCAGCTTTCCTCGCTTACCGCGGTTTCCCCCGTTGACGGCCGTTACGGCAGCAGAACTACCGCACTGCGCCCTATTTTTAGCGAATACGGTCTTATTCGTAACCGTGTTCTGGTTGAAATTCGCTGGTTACAGCGCTTAGCAGCACACGTTAGTATTCCTGAAGTCCCCCCCTTCTCTGATACAGCCAACGCTGCGTTAAATGAGCTAGCTGAGAACTTTCAGATTGAGCATGCAGAACGTGTTAAAGAATTTGAGCGCACCACCAACCACGATGTCAAAGCAGTCGAATATCTACTCAAAGAACAGGCACAAAAGCTTCCTGAACTGGCTAAAGTAACAGAGTTTATTCACTTCGCATGCACCAGTGAAGACATTAACAACCTGTCTCACGCACTGATGCTGCGCGAAGGTCGTGATGAAGTACTCTTACCATTAATGCGCCAACTAGCTGAAAGCCTACGCAAACTGTCTGTTAAATTTGCTGACATCCCTATGCTGTCACGCACCCACGGACAACCGGCGTCCCCCACAACATTAGGTAAAGAATTCGCTAACGTTGTTTACCGCTTAGAGCGCCAAATCGAGCAGACTGCATCAATTCCTCTCCTTGGTAAAATCAACGGTGCCGTTGGTAACTACAACGCACACCTGTCTGCCTACCCCGATATCGACTGGGAAGCAAATGCCCGCGACTTTATCGAAGGCGATCTTGGTCTTACCTACAATCCGTACACTACACAAATTGAGCCGCACGACTATATTGCAGAGCTCTTTGATGCAGTGGCACGGTTCAACACGATCCTGATCGACTTCGATCGCGACGTATGGGGTTACATCTCTTTAGGTTACTTTAAGCAAAAAACCGTAGCCGGCGAGATAGGCTCATCCACTATGCCGCATAAAGTAAACCCTATTGACTTTGAAAACTCAGAAGGCAACTTAGGCATTGCTAACGCAATATTCCAACACTTAGCTAGCAAGCTGCCTATTTCGCGCTGGCAGCGCGACCTGACCGACTCCACAGTTTTGCGTAACCTCGGTGTAGGTATGGCGCACAGTGTCATTGCGTATGAAGCCACTCTCAAAGGTATTGGTAAACTAGAAGTCAATCCGCAGCGCATTGCTGAAGACTTAGACAACTGCTGGGAAGTCCTCGCAGAACCCGTGCAAACGGTAATGCGTCGCTATGGCATTGAAAACCCCTATGAAAAACTAAAAGACCTCACCCGTGGTAAAGGTATCAGCGCTGAAGCCTTGAAAACCTTTATCGAGGATCTAGACTTACCTGAAGAAGCAAAAGTGCAACTGCGCGCACTTACACCAGCAAACTATATTGGTAATGCGGTAGCACAAGCTCAGCGCGTTTAACGCTTCTCAAAGTGTTTTAACGCCCGGCTGCAACCGGGCGTTTTCTTTTCAGTGTTTATTTCGGAATCAAGCCTTTGTCTACTTCATTTGACACACCGCTGGAAATCTTAGGTGGTATCAGCGCCGAAGTCTTTTTGCGCGATTACTGGCAAAAAAAACCTTTGTTGATTCGCCAAGCTATTCCTGATTTTATCAACCCTATAGACGGTAATGATCTAGCAGGGTTATCACTGGAAGAGTTGGTAGAGTCCCGTATTATTCTTGAGCACGGTGAAACTCCTTGGCAGCTTAAACAAGGTCCTTTTGATGAGGACACTTACAACAACCTGCCTGAGCGCGACTGGACTCTCTTAGTTCAAGCGGTCGACCAGTTCAGTCCAGAGGTTGCCCAAATCCTTGCACACTTTCAATTCTTACCAAGCTGGCGCATTGACGATGTCATGATCAGCTATGCTGCCCCCGGTGGAAGCGTTGGCCCGCACTTTGATAACTATGATGTGTTTTTATTACAAACAGACGGGCAAAGAACCTGGAAAACAGGGCAAATGTGTGATGCTGATACTCCCCTCCTCAACCATCCAGACCTACGCATTCTCGACACTTTTGAGCAAGTAGAAGAATGGACGCTCGAGCCAGGCGATATGCTTTACTTACCTCCTCGCTTAGCGCATTGGGGCATTGCTAAAACAGAATGTATGACTTGGTCTGTGGGGTTTCGTGCTCCTTCAAGCGCCGAAGTCATTAGTCATTATGCTGATTTTGTTGCACGCTTTCTGCCTGATGAGCAACGCTACAGTGATGCAAATATGTCTCCAATTGACAATCCTAGCTACATCCGCCCTGAAGACATTCAACGGCTACGCCAACTACTCAACGAACAACTCAATGATGACCGCATACTGCTGACCTGGTTTGGCCAATACATGACCGAACCACGCTATCCTGAACTTTTTGTAACAGCCGATATTGATACCGATAGCTTATTGGGCGCCTTACAAGATGGTGTTGTGTTTACTCGCAACCCTACTGCTCGATTAGCTTGGAGCCACATTGAGCTGGATACTGAACCTGCTGTGGTATTCTTTGTCAGTGGTAATAGCCGTGTTTTAAGTGAACACTTAGCACCGCTACTAGATCTTCTGTGTAACGCAGATGCTTTACATACAGATAACTTAACACCTTGGCTCGATGATCAAGAAGCAATCACCCTGATCTGCGAGCTTATTAAACAAGGCAGCTTGGAGTGTATCGATGACTGATGTGCAAATTCGCATTGCTGATTGGCATAGAGATAATGCTGATTTAAGACGTATCCGTGAAAGCGTTTTCATTCATGAACAAGGCGTAAGCCCAGAACAGGAATGGGACAGCGATGATGCGACCGCGACCCACTTTCTCGCCTATGAAGGCGACTTTGCCATCGGCACCGCCCGCCTACTCTCTGACGGCTGTATCGGGCGTGTTTCGGTTTTAAAGGACTGGCGAGGTTTGCACATTGGTGAAAAATTGATGATGGCCGCTGTTGAAGAAGCAGAACGCTTAGGCTTAAAACAACAGTTCTTGACTGCTCAAGTACATGCCGCTAGTTTTTATGAGCGCTTAGGTTTCACCCCTATCAGCGACGAATTCCTAGAAGCAGGCATTCCCCACCTAGAGATGCTACGCAACAGCAAATAACTCTTCAACCCAACGCGCTCAGACGATTTAATCTAGCGGTTATACCGTCAAACAAACACCGATAGCTGAGCGCTGGGTTACCATTCCACGCCTCCCTTTCAACCCGAAAATTACAACCCATCTATGCCTTCTCCCCCTACTCGCAGAGGGTAACGCAACACAGTCAAAATCTATGGCACACTTTTAATTCACCTCCCAAGTAGCAGACTTTTTATGTAGTGACTAAAAAAAAACACTACAAAACATTTGACGAATGCTTTTTGAAAGCGCATTATACCCCCGCTCCCGCTAGCCAGAGCACTTAAGTTAAGTGTTCCAAAGCTGCTTAAGAGTACTATTAAGAAGCTTTGTGTTAAGCGCATCCAAAAGATGCTTTAACGAGGTTGCGACTAGAACGTTGTAGTCCTAAGGGACGGGGAAACAGTATGCATCGTGATGCATCAGGTAACTCACCACAGTGAGCCGAGTTTGCGGATGTTAAGTAGCAAATATCAGCACTTAATGCAGCAGCCAAAATTATCTGCTCCCCTCCTCAATAGAGGCACTGCGTTTAAGTCAATTATCGGCACTCAAGTGGAAGCGAACCCGCAATTAATACTTCCAGCGATAGCAGGTTGTGTGTGGGCAGTCGGTGCTCAAACTCACTACACTCTTTGAAGGATTGACCATGTCAACTTATCAAAACGAAATTCAGGCAATTGCCGCTCTTAAAGAACAAGCTGGTAACGGCTGGAGCGCAATTAACCCCGAGTCTGCCGCTCGTATGCGCATCCAAAACCGTTTCAAAACTGGTCTGGACATTGCTAAGTACACTGCAGCCATCATGCGTAAAGATATGGCTGAGTACGATGCCGACTCATCTGTTTACACCCAGTCGCTGGGCTGCTGGCACGGCTTTATCGGTCAGCAAAAGCTGATCGCTATTAAAAAACATTTAAAAACTACGAACAAGCGCTACCTCTATTTATCAGGCTGGATGGTTGCAGCTCTGCGTTCTGAGTTCGGTCCTCTACCTGACCAGTCAATGCACGAGAAAAACTCTGTAGCAGCATTGATCGAAGAGCTTTACACCTTCCTACGTCAAGCAGACACCCGTGAACTCGACCTGCTCTTCACAGCTTTAGATAAGGCACGTAATGCTGGCGATAAAGCAGAAGAAGCGAAGATTTTAGATCAAATCGAAAACTTCGAAACTCACGTAGTGCCTATCATTGCAGACATCGACGCTGGATTCGGTAACGAGGAAGCCACTTACTTGATGGCTAAGCAAATGATTGAGGCAGGTGCTTGTGCAATTCAGATCGAAAACCAAGTATCTGATGAAAAGCAATGTGGTCACCAGGACGGTAAAGTTACTGTTCCACACGCTGACTTCC
Source organism: Denitrificimonas halotolerans (assembly GCF_034259425.1). Classification (NCBI taxonomy): domain Bacteria; kingdom Pseudomonadati; phylum Pseudomonadota; class Gammaproteobacteria; order Pseudomonadales; family Pseudomonadaceae; genus Denitrificimonas; species Denitrificimonas halotolerans. Next base: position 64,508 of record NZ_JAXIVU010000006.1, on the reverse strand, counting down.
TCGCAAAGATCAACGCTGTTCGTTATGCTTTCCTAGAACTCGGCGTAGACGATGGCGTGATCGTTGCACGTACTGACTCTCTAGGTGCGGGCTTAACTAAGCAAATCGCTGTGACCAATGAGCCAGGCGACTTAGGCGACCAGTACAACAGCTTCCTTGATGGCGAGTACATCAACGATGCAAGCGAAATCGAAAACGGTGACGTTGTCATCAAGTCAAACGGCAAGCTGCTCAAGCCTGCACGTCTGGCTAGCGGCCTGTTCCAATTCCGCAAAGACACCGGTGTTGAACGTGTTGTATTAGACTGCATCACCTCACTACAAAACGGTGCTGACTTACTGTGGATTGAAACTGAAATGCCACACGTTGGCCAGATCAAAGGCATGGTTGACGAAATCCGTAAAGTAGTTCCAGATGCTAAGTTGGTGTACAACAATAGCCCATCGTTCAACTGGACTCTTAACTTCCGTCAGCAAGTGTTCGATGACTGGGTAGCTGCAGGTAAAGACGTCTCAGCGTACGATCGCGACCGCTTAATGAGCGCTGATTATGATGGTACTGATCTGTGTAACGAAGCAGACGCACGTATCCAGAGCTTCCAGAAAGATGCCTCACGTGAAGCAGGTATCTTCCACCACTTGATTACTCTGCCTACGTACCACACTGCTGCACTGTCGACCGACAACTTAGCTAAAGGCTACTTCGGCGAAGAAGGCATGTTGGCTTACGTTGAAGGTGTTCAGCGTAAAGAAATTCGTCAAGGTATTGCGTGCGTACGTCACCAAAACATGGCGGGATCTGACATCGGTGATACTCATAAAGAGTACTTCTCTGGTGAAGCTGCATTGAAAGCAAGCGGTGAAGACAACACTATGAACCAGTTCGATAACGTTTAATCGAACCTTTGGTTTAGCAGTTAACTGCATGTTGTAAAAAAGCCTCGGCTCCTAGCCGGGGCTTTTTATTGATCGATAGAAAAACAGATACCACTCAAAAATATTTCGTAGATGTAAAGCCCCTGCTCTGGTGCTTGATAAGCGAATCCAAAGATAGCGCAGCTCTTGACCGAGACTAGAGCGCACCAACTAAGATCCTCATAACCTAAAAACCACCCCAGAGGTATTCAGAAAATTTCAAGCTGATTCTAAACCGAAAAATGCAGCTCACTTCCTAGCAAATTGATTACTACGCTGCTGCTCAAGCTCCACACGACCCTTCACCCAGTCACGCCATGCACGGATTTGTTGTTGACTGACACCTCGCTTCTCCGCTGCTGCAAGCGCTTGAAGACCTGCATCCCAGTGACCTTGCTGGATTTCTAATTGCGCGAGATCAAGCCAGTACTGCCCTTTTCCTGTTTGTTTAGCAAGTTGCGCATACTCCGCTGCTGCACTTTGATAATCACGCGCCTGCCAATGCAACAAAGCAAGACGTTCTTGATGGGCAACACTGGCCGTCAATAAGCCTGTTTCCAACATCCCAACCATTAAACGTGCAGCCTGCCAAGGCTGATCAGACGCTGCAGCTAAATGAATTAAATCTTGCAAATCAGCCTGAGAAAATTGCATCCCTCGGCTATAAGCTGTGCGCAATGTAGCCAAAGACTTAACATACTGACCTGCCAGTTGCTGTAAAGTGGCCAATTGTTGCCAAGCACTAAGCTGATCTACATTGCGCTGCAAAATTTGTTTTTGCCATATCTCAGCTTGCCCATAACGTTTTAGTTCTGCATTGACGCTTACCATAAACTGTAACCAATCATCCTCGATCGTTTTTTTACCTTGTACATACTGCTCAGCCAAAGGCAATGCCTTATCTAGGCGACCTAAGCCTTGCCAAGCCTGAACGCGAACTTTCAAAACCTCATCGGTTACAACAACACCCTGCAAATACTCCAGTGCTTGCCGGTAGTTTTTTACCAAAAGGCTAAGTTTAGCTAAATTCAAACGATCCTCTGCAACCTGCTCAGCACTAAGTTGATTGCTACGCAAAGCCTTATCAAGCAGAGCAATGGCCCGCTTGCTATGCCCTTGCGCCCAGACTAAGTAGCCTTGACTGCGCCACACTAACACCTGCTCTAAACTATTTGGCTTTATCTTTACTGCCTTTAAAGCCCGCTCTGCTTCTGCATACAATCCAGCTTGTTGTGCGCTCTGTGCCGCTTGTAGAGCATGCAATACATCAGGCGCAATGCTCTGCGCTAAGGCTGTTTGGCTGCTCAGCACGCATAAGCAAACCACTAAGAATAAAGGTTTCACCTAACGCCCTCTTTTTTCCAATTTAAACTCCAAGCGTTTGACTGCTTCACGCGCAACCGGTTGACCATTTACTTGACGCGGGGCAAAGCGCCAACGCGATGCTGCACGTCGCGCAGCACGATCAAATACTCTCGCAGGTGATGACTCAACAACCCTTAGGTTTTCTACCCGCCCATCTGCAGTTATGGTAAAAGCTAACTGAACATACCCTTCAAGACCGCGGCGACGTGCACTATCTGGGTAAACAGGCAATATATTATTCAATGGCGTCACTTCACTGTTACTCCCTTCTGCAGCCGGCCCTCCATTTGCCCCTTGTGCAGCGACTGCACGAGATGCTTCAGTCAATGCAATAGGCTCTGTTTGAGCTACAAGCGGCTGTGATGGCCGACTCACTTTCGTGGTTAAACCTTGTAGGCTAGGCGGTGCAACACTGATAGTGCCGGATAGCTTTGGTACTACCAAGTTTAAAGGTGCAGTCTGAGATGGACTTGAAGCCAGCGGTGGCTGTTGCAGCGGCGGTGTCTCCACTTGTTGTTCGGTCGGTGCTTGAGGTATTTGTAAACGAGGGCGGCTTGGATCACTACTCTGCTGTGACTTCGGAACAAAATACCCCATCTGTAATTTTGGTTCTTTAGGTGAACTTTGCGGTGGAAAAGTCATCACTAACAGCAATACAAAACTAGCAACTGCAATCACCACAGCAACAAGTACAGCCCCAAACCAACGCATTAACGATGCTCCGTAGAAGCGGCCAAAACCACATCAAACACACCGGCTAAACGGGCTTGATCCATCACTTGAACCACTAATCCTGTACGCGCATCTTGATCGGCTTGCACCACTACAACACTTTCCGGCTGCTCTTGCCGCATACGCTCTACGTGCGTGCGCACACTGCGTACGTCAACCACCTGCTGATCCAACCACACCTGACCATCAGCCGTGACAGCAATTAAAATATTGCCCTGTTCTTGTGCAGCAGCGCTCTCTGCTTGTGGGCGCTGCACCTCAATCCCTGATTCCTTAATAAAACTGCTAGTGACGATAAAAAAGATCAACATAATAAACACCACATCCAACATGGGTGTCAGATCAATGCTCGGTTCTTCTTCAACTTGCTGACTATAGCGACGCATTCTCATCGTCTGATCCTTATTCGTGACGCAATTGTTCTGCAAAATGCCCAATTGCACGCTGTGCATTACGCTCTAAACGAGCCAAACTGAATAGCCCGCCAATGGCGAGCACCATTCCCGCTAAAGTTGGTAAAGTGGCTTGCCATACACCACCTGCCATAGCTCGTGGATTGGCGCCACTGGTAGAAGCCAATACATCAAAAACAGCAATCATGCCGGTCACCGTACCAAGCAACCCTAACAGTGGAAACAGTGCCACCAAAGTACGTGTCACAGAAAGTGGAATCAGCAACTGCTCACGAGCCTGTGCTAACCATGCTGCTCGTACCCTATAATGCCATCCTCGCCCCTCAAGCACCTGCTCCGTAAGCTTCTGCCAAAGTATTTTCCGCTCTTGGGCCCAGACCGGAAAATGACGATGGGCATACCACAACCTCTCCAATACTAGAGTCCAAAACAGAACACAAAGTCCGGCCAACAACCACATCACGGTACCGCCGGCACTCATTAAATCAAGTAAGGCATGGCTGCCATCCACTAACCAAAACCATATATCCTGCCCACTATTCACAGTGTTTACTTCCTGCTATATGCAACGCTAATAGTCCTACACATTGCTGCTCTAACAGCTGTACCACACCCTTACTGCGCGCATTCAATACGCTATGTAAAAACAATAGCGGAATCGCCACCACCAATCCTTCAACTGTAGTCACCAATGCTTGAGAGATACCCTCAGCCATCAAACCTGCATCCCCCCCACCACTTTGAGTAATAGCTTGGAAAGTCACAATCATTCCAGTCACAGTGCCTAACAAGCCTAATAAAGGTGCAACTGTGGCTAACAATTTTAATAAACCTTGCCCTTTCTCGAGCTTTGGCACCTCTTGCATCACAGCTTCATCTAGCTTGAGCTCCAAAGTCTCTAAATCTGACAATTGAGGGTTCGGACCTAATACACTTAACACACGTCCCAATGGGTTATTTTGCGTAGGCTTATCTAAATCTTTCATCTGGATACGAATACTGCGCACAACGCTCAATAAGCCAAACAAACGCAACGCCGCTAATAGAAAACCAAAAGCACCTAGCGCAATAATCACCCAACCAACCAAACCGCCTTGATTCACTCGCTCTAATAACGTTGGTTGAAGCTGCAACTGTTCAATGAGCGTGCCCCGGGTCGGATCGAAAAGCAGCGGCATAACAGGCTCAGTACTCGTAGCCCAATTATGAACAAGGCCAATACCCGAAGGCTGTTTAGGTAAAGCATGAAACGCATAATCACCTTCAGTGTAAGCTAAAAAAGCATGTGCGCTATAAGCAGAAAAAGGCCCAACTCGTGTGACATCCTGTTGATTATGCTGCCCCTTAGAATCAATCACCGGTACTTGCATGCGCTCAACACGACCTGTAGCAGCCATATCCTCCAAGAGCAATAACCATAAGCTTTCAATTTGTGTAGCGCTTGGCAGTACTCGACCTTTAGCCAAACGCTCTAACTGATCAATACGTTCTGGATACTGTACATTTAATAAGCTGCTGTGCCACTGCCCTGCAAGATCACCAGCACTCTGACGTACCACTGCAAATAGCTCATTTAAATCACCGGACTGCTGCTTAAGTTGCTGCTCCTTTTCAGTCAACTTCTGTTCGGCAGCAGCAAAGGCTGCCTTCAATTCAGCCGCTCGCGTTTCTTGTCGAGCCAACTCTTCTTTAGCTGCAGCTAACAATTGTTCTTGCTGATTATGTGCTAGCAAAAAATCTTGCTCGCGCGCTTGCATCAATCGCTCTTCATTGATCCTTTCGTTGCGAACCCGCTCTAACAGCTGCTCAGGTGTCAGGACACTGGCATGCACCGACATACTCAGCAATGCGGTAGTAGCTAAGGCTAACCAAAACTTCATGGTTGAACCTCCTGCACTAAGGTTTTCACTGGCAGTTCTAACCAACCAGTCGGCTTTTGCTGCCGAACAAGCGCAATGGCTCTTTGTAAAGGTCGACGCACTTTATTATCTAACACTTCCCAACGCTTACTTCGCGTATTCCAATACCCACTCTCATGCCCATCAAGTGTTTGGTAATACAGCATAGCGCGCCCTACACGTAAGAACTCAACACTACGTTGCTGCCCTTTTGGTCCCAACTCGCCTCTCCATGCCTCTAAGGTGTAGCCGTAATCACTTTCAATTTGATATGCCTCTAGGATACGCCGATACTTCTCTGCAATACTGACATCAGTACGTGGTAACAGCTCTTGCAATGCTTCAAGGCGAGTACTGCGCTCATGAGGTAAGAAAGGAAGGTCAGCCGCAATAAAATCCCCCAAGACGTCCACCATGCGGTGCATCTGCGGTAGCACTGCAGTTTCAGTGGCGTGTAACTGTTCCAATTGGGCTTGATACAGATTCAACTCTTGCTCTTGTGCGACTAGCAGGTCTGACACCTGTGCATTATAGTCGGCGAGAGCCTTAGTTTGTGCCAAAGCATTGCTGTACTCTATCAACATTGCCTGACTGGCATCATCCAAACGCTCAATGCGTTGTTGAGATTTTTGTGCGGCTCGACTGAGTATTTCGCTTTCACTGAGCGACTGATCAATAGTCGTCGCATTGAGGCATGAGCTCATTAACGCACAACTTAAAAGCAGTGAGCGTAAAAGGGGGACCTGCATAAAGATAATTTCCTTGAAAGGGTGAACACTTAATGCAAATGATTATCATCTACTAAAAATCGTAAATCAAGCAGCAATATCATTTTATTAAAGCAAGACACTCACACTAGGGTATAACTTCCCCCTATACTCTAATGATATTATGTTACAGCCACCCCATCTTTTATCAAAACCGCGTAAGACCTCGTACTTTTAGTGCGGGGATGGATAACGAGGGCTGCGTAAGCAGCCCCTTAACCCCTTAACAGGCTGCTAAAGTCTTTGCAGTATAGGTTGGTACTGGTATTGTATACAGCATGATAAAGCACACCAAAACATTAAAAGTCCGAGTACGAGACAGGCATACGCCACTGCTAAATCGCATGGCTCGCAGCGTCAATTTCGTTTGGAACTTTGTCAATGAATTAAGTCAACGCTCGATTAAAGAGCGAGGTGTGTTTTTGTCTGCTTTTGATATGCATCCCTACAGTAAGGGCGCAGGTAAAGAGCTTGGCCTGCACAGCCAAACCTTACAGTGCATTGCAGGTGAGTATGTCACACGCCGCAAGCAGTTTAAGAAAGTGCGGCTGAACTGGCGCAAATCAGGCGGTGTATGCCGCTCACTGGGCTGGATACCCATCAATACAGGTGCAGCTCAATGGAAAAACGGGCAGGTCTACCACAACGGCCACTATTTTAAGGTCTGGGACAGCTACGGCTTGAACCAATACAAGTTTCGTTCGGCCAGTTTCAATGAAGATGCCCGTGGCCGTTGGTACTTCAATGTAGTGGTTGATGTGGAGGTCGAGCCAATCAAAGGCCAAGACCGTATCGGTATTGACCTTGGTTTGACCGACACTGTCACCTGCTCGGATGGTACAAAGTTAGAAGCGGGCCGCTTCTATCGCGGTCTTGAGGAAAAATTAGCCATAGCACAACGGGCTAGAAATAAAACCCAAGTCAAAACCATTCATGCGAAAATCGCTAACCGTAGAAAAGACGCATTGCACAAGTTCAGCCGTAAGCTAGTCAATCGCTGCGGTGAAATCTATGTCGGTAATGTCAGTAGTTTAAAACTCGTTAAAACCACGATGGCCAAGTCAGTGCTGGACGCTGGATGGGGTCAATTAAAAACAATGCTGGACTATAAATGCGCTCACGCAGGCATTGTTTTTAAGGAAGTTGACGAGGCATACACCACCCAAACCTGTTCGAGTTGCGGCAGTTTGCCCGAGTCGAGGCCGAAAGGTATCGCAGGACTTGGAATAAGAGAATGGACGTGCAATGGGTGTGGTGTCACCCACGATCGCGATATCAACGCGGCACGTAACATTCTCGCGGCCGGACATGGTCGTCTAGCAGTAGGAATCCCTGTCCTTTAGGTCGGGGAGGATGTCAACGCGGCTCTATAATGTTGGCTACTAAAGATAAACGGCTCAGGACAACATGTCGCAGCAAGAAAGATAGCTCCTGTGCGAAAATCATAGACATTCTTCATTTTATGAGCAGCTGACAATACTGCTTTATTCATAGGCATGGTGTCATCAGTGAACAACACCTTAGAACAAACTGAACAACAGCTGAAGCGAAAATTACGCCAGCAACTCAAATCAATCATCACTCCGCAAGCTCAACGCTTACACTGGGCCTTAATTGCTGCTGTACTAGCCACTTTGCTTTTTATTGGCCAAAGTTGGTTATTAGCACAACTCTTTGTCGGCCTGTTAGATAGCATCCACACTGGCAGCGAACTCAGTGCTGCTTTTGATCTGCGTCACGCTATTGCGCTGACTTTATGTTTTACCCTACGCCCTATTGCACAATACATACGTGAACGCCTTTCACAGGCCGCCAGTTTTCATGCCCGCATCCAATTACGCACACGCTTACTGAATACTTTGTCGAACTTAGGTCCTGAACGTCAAACTTTAGGTTCTGATGGTGTTTTAAGCACCCAACTGCTAGAGCAAGTCGACGCCCTAGATGGCTATATCAGCCGCTATTATGTGCAGCTTTATTTAGTACTCATCACACCACTACTAATCAGTGTTGCAGCGTTTTATTATAGCCCCTTAGCCGCCATTCTGATGCTCATGACAGCACCGTTGGTACCAGTCTTTATGATTTTAGTGGGCAGCGCCGCCAGTCGCAGTAGCCAACAACAAATGGCTGCCATGAGCCAACTCAGTGGCCGCTTCTTAGATTGGGTGCGCGGAATGCCCACCCTACAACATTTAAAGGCAACAGCTTTAGCCCAACACGATGTGGACTCATCCGCCTCCCAATACCGCGATACCACTATGAAAGTATTGCGTTTAGCATTCCTGTCTGGCGCCGTTTTGGAACTATTCTCCTCCCTAGCCATTGCCCTAGTTGCACTGTATTTAGGATTGGGTCTACTCGGCATTCTACCTTGGGCTAAAGGCATCACACCCGTCCCTTACGCTGGAGCACTCTTTATTTTATTATTAGCACCAGAGTTCTATGCACCACTACGCCAACTCGGCAGCGACTACCATGCCAAAGCTGAAGCTGAAGGCGCCATTGAAGAACTCTTGCCTTTACTTGAACAACACACTTGGCAACACCCAGGTCAACACCCACTGCTGTTAGAAGCAGCACCTGCCATTAGGTTAGAGAATCTCAGCATTACCGCACACAATGGCCGCATTCGCTTACCCAAAACCAAACTCAGCATTGCTGCCGGTGAACGTATCGGTTTATATGGAGAAAGTGGTAGCGGTAAATCTAGCTTGCTCTTGGCTTTATTAGGTTTTATTCCTTACACGGGTCATATTCTTATCAACCAAGATTCATTATTGGATCTTCGCCGTAGTGATTGGCACCGCCAAATCGGTTACTTATCACAACAACCCAATTTTAAGCGCGGCAGTTTAGCCGATAATTTACGCCTCGCCCATGCCAACGCGACTGATTCACAGCTTTATCAAGTACTTGCAGATGTAGACCTATTATCCTTAGTCAAGAAGCTGCCGCAAGGATTAGACACCCCTATAGGCGAACGCGGCTTAGGCCTCTCTGGTGGCCAGCTGAGTCGTTTAGCCATTGCCCAACTGTTGTTGCGTGACACACAACTATGGTTACTCGACGAACCCACCGCACACCTCGACCCTGATACCAGCGCCAAGATTCATACGTTGCTGGAAAAGTTAAGCCGAGATAAAACTTTGATCTTGGTGAGCCACCAATGGCAGGGCTTGCATTGGTTGGACCGTCATTTAGATTTACATGAACTGCATACGCACTAGGAGCTCTCTCATGCTTAAACCAATTCGCTTACGCAGTTTATTACGCAGCCGCCAAAGTAGTTGGAATCTAGCCCTTTTGCTAGGAGCACTGACTCTTTTTTCTGCTATCGCTTTGTTAGCTACTTCTGGTTGGTTCATTACGGCATCGGCCATTGCAGGCTTAGTCATAAGCAGCTCCTTTACTTTTGACTACTTTCGTCCAGCAGCCTTAATCCGCCTTTTTGCCATTGTACGCACCGCAGGTCGCTACGGTGAGCGCCTGACTTCACACCATGCCACTTTATCGCTGCTGAAAGATTTACGCAGCCAAGTATTTCAAGCCCTCACTTTAAATAAAAACAACAGCCTAAAAAATACAAGCTCCGGCGCCACTATGCACCGTTTAGTAGCCGATATTGATCGACTTGACCGTTTTCCATTGCAGTTTTTAGCACCCTGGATTTGGTCTGGGTTGATTGTAGTCTTGTATATATTGTTTGCTTATTGGTTACAGCCACAGCTTGCCCTAGCAACCAGTTTCGGCTTACTTATGGCCTGGATTATAATTCCAACCCTAGGTTTTATCCGTGGCCGTAAACTCGCATTCCATGATGTTCATACAGCAGAAGTACGCCGTGAACACTTCCTAGAGTCTTTATCTTTACTCACCTCGCTAACGCTCTGGCACACCTGGGATCAACAGCAACAAGACACCTTAAACGCTGACAAAGATTACCAAACCCAACACCATCAGCAGCGACAACTGATCAGTTTACTCACTTTATTGCAACAACTTGCTCTAGCTCTGAGTCTAGGTGGTTTACTCTGGGTCGGCGTGTTTTTAGTAAATGCTACACTTATCAGTGTACCTTGGCTGCTCGCTGCGGCCTTAGCGCTACTAGGTATTCATGAAGCATTGGCACCATTGGCTAGCAGCTTTATTGGTTTAGGCCAAAGCCAAGCGGCACGAGACCGGATCAATCAACTGATACAAGCTCAAGAAAGCACGGCACAGCTCAAAGCACATTCAGACACTCCCCGCCCATCCGCCCCATTTCAATTACAGACACAGCAACTGAGTGCGTGTATTCCAGGTGCTTTAAATGGTCCAAAACACATTAATATCGAGCTGCACAGTGGTCAGGTTTTAATCATTACCGGTGCCTCAGGCATTGGTAAAACCACCTTATTGAAAGTACTAGCCAACACCTTAGCTCCTAACCAAGGGCAATATTTAATTAACCAACGTCCTGCCACAGATTGGCAGCTGGATGAATGCATCGGTTATTTACCACAACAGTTTGATATTTTTGATCGCAGCTTAGCCAGTAATTTGCGTCTAGCTGACCCTGAAGCCACAGATGAGCAACTGTGGCAAGTATTAGAAGATGTAGCACTAGCCGACTGGGCAAAACAGCAAAATGGTTTAGATACAGCGCTAGGTGAATACGGTGCACAGATCTCTGGTGGCCAAGCTCGGCGTATAGCCCTAGCCCGTTTACTACTTGCTCAGCGCCCAATCTTGTTAGTCGACGAGCCATTTGCCGGCCTTGATAGCGCCAGCAGCCATCAAGTCCTCAAAGCCTTACGTCAACGCCAAGCTCAAGGAATACTTATTATAGTCAGCCATCATGAAATGGATACTCCTGATGTGCAACGCTTACATCTCGCTTAACCATTATCGTAGCGACCATATACGAAGGCAGCGGCTAAAATAGCGAGTTTTGATCCGACTCTTTTGGAGCTCGCTGAATCCCTTGCAACGCTGCTTCCTTAGCTTTTAAGACCCTTACTTTACGTTGCTGACATAAGCGCATCACATCGCGCTTTTGCACCTCGGTAAACTGCAACCAATACAAACGCTCATCACGGGAGCGTAAACAGCCTTTACAATACCCTCGATTATTGGCCTCACACACACCAATACAAGGGCTAGGGATCTCAAAAAATTCAAGCTGCTGCATATCACACCCATACACTTTGAACTGCTAACGACTCAGTAAGATTAGCTATTGTATGTTTTTTAAACATCTTAACAGAGCTAAACATCGAATCTTAAAAAACTAAAAAGGCAAGCGAAATATTTTTTAAAAGCCCTTGATTTTCTGCAAGCACAAGCAGCGTGCGGCGTATCGCAGAGCAAGAAAAAATACCCATAGAAATCACAATTTCTATGGGTTGATATAAAAGCCCCAATACCCTATATTGCGCCCCAATCTCAACACAAACACTATATAGTGTGTTTTTATCACGAAGCACGCTATAACTGAGTGGTTGAAAAATTTCAAGCACACACCACAGGATCCACATTATGACAGACTTTAAAACCATTAAAGTAACCAAGCGCGATGGTCGCCAAGAAGCCATCGACTTAGACAAGATCCACCGCGTTCTTGATTGGGCTGCTATGGGTTTAAAGAATGTCTCGGTATCCCAAGTAGAACTCAAGTCTCACATTCAGTTTTACAATGGTATCCACACTAAAGATATCCATGAAACCATTATTAAAGCCGCTGCAGACTTAATCTCGCAAGACACACCTGACTACCAATATCTTGCGGCGCGCTTAGCGATTTTCCATCTGCGTAAAATTGCATATGGTGAGTTTGAGCCTCCACATCTCTTCGATCATGTTACAAAACTGACCCAAGAAGAGCGCTATGATAGTCATATCTTACGTGATTACGATAAGGCGGACTTTGATGAACTGAACGATTATATCGATCATGGTCGCGATATGACGTTTTCTTATGCCGCAGTTAAGCAGTTGGAAGGTAAATATTTAGTTCAGAACCGTGTCACAAAGGAAGTTTACGAAAGCCCACAAATGCTCTACATGCTCATTGGTATGTGTCTATTTGCTGGCTATCCAAAAGAAACACGCTTGGACTACATCAAGCGCTTCTATGATGCTATCTCACTGTTTAAAATTTCATTACCGACCCCCATCATGGCTGGTGTACGCACGCCTTCACGCCAGTTCAGTTCTTGCGTACTGATTGAGTGCGGCGATAGTCTCGACTCCATAAGCGCAACAACTTCGGCCATTGTTAAATATGTATCTCTGCGTGCAGGCATCGGTATAAATGCCGGCCGTATTCGCGCAGTGGGTAGCCCTATTCGTGGCGGTGAAGCACAACACACCGGCTGTATCCCCTTCTTTAAGCTCTTCCAAGCCGCAGTTAAATCCTGCTCTCAAGGTGGAGTTCGTGGTGGTGCCGCAACCCTATTCTATCCAATATGGCACCTGGAAGTTGAATCTCTACTTGTCTTGAAAAACAACCGTGGTGTGGAAGAAAACCGTGTGCGTCATATGGACTATGGTGTACAACTTAATAAACTCATGTATCAGCGCCTCATTAAAGGCGGCAACATCACTTTATTCTCGCCGCACGATGTGCCTGGCCTATACGAAGCCTTCTTTGCAGACCAAGTTGAGTTTGAGCGTCTCTACGAGCAATACGAACAAGATGAAAACATCCGTAAACGCAGCATCCCTGCTGTTGAGCTCTTCTCACTCATGATGCAAGAACGTGCTAGCACCGGCCGTATTTACATTCAGAACGTTGATCACTGCAACACCCATAGCCCTTTTGATCCCAAAGTTGCACCAATTCGTCAGTCAAACTTGTGCCTGGAAATTGCTCTGCCAACCAGTCCTTTAGAAAACATCAACGAAGCTGATAAAGAAATCGCTCTATGCACCTTATCAGCCTTTAACTTAGGCGCCCTGGAAAGCCTTGATGAACTGGAAGAGCTAGCCGACCTTGTAGTTCGCGCTCTGGACTCCCTGCTCACCTATCAAGACTACCCATTGGCAGCCGCACGTAACGCAACCATGAAGCGCCGGACTTTAGGTGTAGGCGTTATTAACTATGCTTACTACTTAGCGAAAAATGGCGTAAAATACTCTGACGGCTCAGCCAATGCTCTCACTCACAAAACCTTTGAAGCCATTCAGTACTACTTGCTTAAAGCTTCAAACAACTTGTCGAAAGAATTTGGTCCATGCACAGCCTTTGATGAAACCACTTATGCCCAAGGTATCTTACCCATTGATACCTATAAGAAAGATTTAGACAGCATTTGCAATGAACCTTTGCACTTAGACTGGGAGACTTTGCGCAGCGAAATTGTTAAGCATGGCCTGCGCAACTCAACCCTATCATCTTTGATGCCGTCAGAAACATCGAGCCAAATTTCTAATGCTACCAACGGCATTGAGCCACCTCGCGGCTTAGTCACCATTAAGCAGTCTAAAGACGGCATCTTGAAGCAAGTGGTACCAGGCTACGACGAGTACAAAAACAATTATGAGCTGCTATGGAATATGCCTAACAACGAAGGTTACTTACACCTCGTAGGCATTATGCAGAAGTTCGTTGACCAAGCAATTTCTGCTAACACCAACTACGACCCTAAACGTTTCGAAGGTGAGCGCGTACCAATGCAGCAACTGCTCAAAGACCTACTAACTGCATACAAGTTTGGTCTAAAAACACTTTACTACCAAAACACCCGCGATGGCGCTGATGACAGTCAGAGCGACATGGAAGATGATTGCGCTGGTGGCGCCTGCAAGATTTAAGGGTACATGTTTATGAAATACAGCACTTTCTCAAAAATTGATAATGACCAGCTCAAAGAACCTATGTTTTTTGGGCAACCGGTTAACGTAGCCCGTTATGACCAGCAAAAATATCCAATTTTTGAAAAGCTGATTGAAAAACAACTCTCATTTTTCTGGCGTCCGGAGGAAGTGGACGTCTCCCAAGACCGCACTGATTACCGTAACCTACCAGAACATGAGCAGCATATTTTTATCAGCAATTTAAAGTACCAAACACTGTTGGACTCTATTCAAGGTCGCAGTCCAAACGTTGCGTTCTTGCCTTTAGTGTCTATCCCTGAGTTGGAAACCTGGATTGAAACTTGGTCATTTTCAGAAACCATTCACTCACGCTCCTACACCCACATTATTCGTAATATTGTGAACGATCCTGCTGTCATTTTTGATGACATCGTAGGTAACAAACACATCATTGAACGTGCCGGCGATATCTCCAAGTATTATGACGATTTGATTCATTACAGCATGATCTATAATAAATGCGGTCCAGGCACCCATACCATTAACGGGCAAACTTATGAGATCGATTTATTTGAACTCAAACGCAAGCTCTACCTATGCATGATGAGTGTGAACGTTTTAGAAGCCATCCGCTTCTATGTCAGTTTCGCCTGCTCTTTTGCCTTTGCCGAGCGCCGCCTAATGGAAGGCAACGCTAAGATCATTCGCTTAATTGCCCGCGATGAAGCCTTACACCTAACCGGCACTCAACACATCATCAATATTATGCAAGACGGTCATGACGACCCCGAAATGGCAGAAGTAGCCCGCTCATGCCACGCAGAAAGCATCGAAATCTTTAGACATGCAGCTCAGCAAGAAAAGGAATGGGCTGCCTACTTATTTAAAGATGGCTCAATGATTGGCTTAAACGAAGGCATTCTCAATCAGTATATTGAATACATCACCAACCTGCGCATGCACGCGGTAGGACTTGAGCCGATTTTCAGCAATGCTTCACACAACCCCATCCCATGGATTAACGCTTGGTTAGTTTCTGATAATGTACAGGTTGCGCCACAGGAAGTTGAGGTCAGCTCTTACCTAGTTGGGCAAATCAACTCAACAGTATCGGCCGATGACCTGGGCGATTTTGAGCTGTAAATGAAAGCACCTATTCAAGTTATCACTGAAGATCTGATTTTTAAGCTAGAACCTTCAGAAACACTATTGGAAGGGTTAGAGCGCACAGGACACCAGGTTGAATACCAGTGCCGCAGTGGTTATTGTGGTGCTTGCCGGGTAAGCCTGCGCTCTGGCAGCGTCAGTTATGCCAACACCCCACTAGCCTTTCTACGACAAGATGAAATTTTACCTTGCTGCTGCCTTGCTGAAGAACCTCTAGTGGTTAAAGTCAGCCTAAAAAGCAAATACAGTATTGAAACTCAAGAAGACTGATTGCCCCTTGCATACCACTAGGGGCAAGCCCTTTCGACATGCCGACAACACACCTGTAAACTAAACTGTCAGCTCCTTGGCCCCTTCTTTTTCAAACAAACGTATGATTTATTATTGACAGCCTTACCAGTTCGCAATAACCTGCATGAACAATTGAATCATTCAGGCGCACAATGATTTGGGCACTATTTATTTAATCCGTCACGGACAAGCCCCATTTAGGGCACAAAATTATGATGTTTTGCCACCTTTTGGTGTGCAACAGTCAGAAATCCTTAGTGATTATTTAATTAACATCGGTGTTGAGTTCACGCAGTGTTTCAGTGGTGATATGAGTCGCCAGAAAAATACAGCCCAAATTATTTTAAGCCACTATAGAACTATGCAACAACCAACTCCGCAACTCAGTATTGATAGTGCCTTTAATGAAATTAATGCAGATGCCCTGATTCGTTTAATGCTGCCGCATATCACCGAGCACGAGCCCTATGCCATCGCAAACTTACGCAACCCCCTGCAAGATCGAAAAGAATTTCAATACTTATTTGCCATAATTATGCAACGCTGGGCAACAGGTCAAGATAACATACCTAAACAGTTGCATTGGTCCACCTTGGGAGGCACAGTGCATGCAGACATGCAGCGTATTTTAGAAACAGCTCAAGAGCATGAGCACATCGGTATTTTCACCTCCTGCGGTACAATTACTGCTTACTTGCACTTGCTCAGAGGAAGGACAGCACAGCAAACATTTGAGTTGAATTGGCAAATTGTAAACACTTCATTGAACCGCCTAAAATTTCGTAACGACCCAGTGGCTCCCACTTCTTTTAACAGTCACCCGTACCTAGACCTGTTAAAGAATCAATTGCTCATCACCTATCGATGAACAGTAAAAGTACGCGGCATATACCGCACAACAACGTTAAAAAAGGATCTATTATGTCTTCTACAGCAGAAATCATCCAAACCCTAACCGCTCAATTCAATGCTGACGCAGCGGCCGGTTTAGACCTCATTTTCCAATTCAATATCGAAGATGCTGAAAACTATTATGTTGTCGTTAAAGACGGCACTTGCGACGTACAAGCAGGCGATAATGACGATGCTAATGTAACCTTGATCATGGACAGCGAAACCTTTAAAGGTATCGCAACCGGAGAAACCGATGGCATGCAAGCATTTATGGGCGGCAAACTACGCGCTGAAGGCGACATGATGCTAGCAATGAAACTGAGCGAACTTTTCCCAGTTTAATTTGTAGTACTATGCTGTCATGAAAAGCCGGATCTTCATCCGGCTTTTTTAAGCTTAATGGTTAAGGAGATGGCCTATGTTATGCAGCAAAGCTTTATTTATCTATGACGACGCTGAGAACCCTAAAGTACAAACCGTTATAGCCTTTGCCAAAAACAACTGCATTAACCTAGAACAACTCTCTATCCAAGCCTTCTTAGAGCAACCAGGCCGTCCTCTCGATTTTGCCGAACATGTCATAGCTCTATGCACCGATGCTGACTTAGCTCCACTCATTGATCAAGCCAAGTCATTAAATTTCAGCTTAGGCATTATTCCCACCGACAGTCATCAAACGCGCTTGCGTGAATGGTTTCTGTTCCACGGCAAGACAGATGAACACATTCAGCTAGCCTTTAGCACATCCACTAAACCCATTGATGTTTTACGCTGCAATGATGAAGTTGCGCTAGGCTCTATTATGTTAGGGCAAACACCTTTCTTAGATCAAAGAAGTCGCACCTACCGCAAACGTACCGAGTCAACCCTACATCGTATTTTTTACTTTTTTGTAGTCCTATGGGGTGGTTTACGTAATCTATTTAATATTCACCCCTTTGCGATCACCTTATCTGTAGGCGAAGAATACAGCGTAAAAACAGCAATTACCGGCATGGTCTCAATTGAAAACAATGTCCACAATGCTGCTGCCCGCCTAATTAACACGAGCATTTCCATCCAAGATGGAAAGGTCTCAACCTTACTCATTGCTCCAAAGTCCATCAGCCAGTACCTTAGCTTCTTATTCAAAGCATCTTTTAACTCTGATAAAAAAGTCACTCGCTTACCCAACTCTATGAGTTATGTGCGCAGTAATTACTTACGCGTAGAGAGCAACACCCCCCTCACCTATTACGTTGACAGCCAAAAACGCGAAGCACAAAGCATTGAACTTGAGTTGTATCCTGAAGCAGTACATATCAACTTACCGGAAGCCTATTACGAAACCCAAGGCGGTCAGCGTGGTGGTAAGGATACTTTAAAGCTTGAGAACTTACCGTTGAATGAACAACGCTTAGACATGATTCAACAACGTTTACCCTTATTTACCAATGCTTTAGAAGATGACTTCAAAGAACTTTTTGTACAGTTGCGGCGCAACGCTCAAAGTAGCAGTAGTTTTGTCGCTTTAATGATGCTCAGCAGCCTCATTGCTAGCCTGGGCTTGTTTCTATCCAGTTCAGCTGTGATCATTGGTGCTATGGTGCTCGCGCCGCTTATGTCACCAATTATATCTCTAGCAATGGGGCTCCTACGTAATGATCATTCATTGATGAAAAATGCCATTACTACCATTGCTAAAGGCATCGCGTTAGCTTTAACAATGGCGGCACTCATAGCGCTCATTATTCCCATTACCCGTGTCACACCAGAAATAGCTGGACGATTACACCCCAATTTACTGGATTTAGGTGTAGCCATTTTCTCCGGTATTGCCGGCGCCTATGCTTACGCACGGGAAAGCATCATGAAAAGTATGCCTGGAGTGGCTATTGCAGTAGCCTTGGTACCACCGCTTTGTGTGGCTGGCATTGGAATTGGCTGGTGGGATTGGCAAATCATCAGTGGTTCAGCACTCCTTTTCACCACTAACCTAGTCGGGATCGCCCTATCAGCATCTTTAACATTCTTGGTGCTAGGCTATGCCCCACTGGTTAAAGCACGTCGGGGTTTAGCCTTATCAAGCGCACTGATGCTAGCTATTGCTATACCACTCACTTGGTCATTTCAGAGTATATACAGCGTCTGGAAAGTAGAACAAAAAGTTAATGCCATGTTTATGGAAGTTCATGGGAAAACTCTACACATTGAAGCGCTGCAGGTACAAGTTGGCTTAAAAGAAACCTATCTTAAACTAGAGGTCAGCTCCAACAGTGAAGTGACATACTCTGATTTAAAAGCATTAAAAGTTCATTTAGAAGAGCAGCTCAAGACCGTTGTTCGTTTAGATGTGACTCCTCGTATCAGCTTATAAAGATCACTTACCGAGCAATAGCCAACCCCAGCCAAGCCGGCTAAGCTCTTAATCGTTGTTGAGCTTATCCACCGCCTCAAGCACATACTGCGGCAAAGCAAAAGCTGCACAGTGTATCTCTGGATTGTAATAACGAGTACGCACGCCGCTTGCAGCGAAGCGCTGGCGTAAAGTTGTTAAGTCTACCTGACGCATTTGTGCCTGTTTAGCAGCCCACACAAAGGTCATACTGCCACCTATATAGGTTGGCACTGCAGCATGATAAAAATGCCAATCGGCAAATAAGTCTTTAATGCGACTAGCGGTCGTTTTAACTTCTTCAAGCTGTAAAAAGGGTGTGCCATTTTGTGCGACAAAAACCCCTCTGTCAGTTAAACAGCGATAACAAGCTTGATAAAAATCTTCCGAAAATAAAACTTCTGCAGGGCCAGTTGGATCTGGGCAGTCACTGATAATCACATCAAAATGTTCAGTACAGTTAGCTACAAAGCTCATGCCATTATCAATCACTAGACGCACCCGAGGATCCTCGTAAGCACCGTCAGAATGGCGTGGTAGATACTTCTTACACATATCAACCACCGCTTGATCAATTTCCACCATAGTAACATGCTCTACATTGCTATGCCGACACACCTCACGCAACATCGCACCATCACCACCGCCAATGATTAAAACCTTACGGGCAGCCCCATGAGCTAAAATCGGAACATGAGTGAGCATCTCATGGTAAAAGAACTCATCAGCCTCAGTAGTTTGAATGGCACCATCTAAAGCCATTACACGTCCCATTCTAGTGTTTTCAAAAATAACTAAGTGCTGATGTTCAGTACGCACTTCGTATAGCATTTTATCTACGCTAAAAAACTGTCCATAGTCTTCATGCAAAGTTTCGCGGTAATAATCGCTCATACTGATCCTCACTCTTTTAAATAAACTGCAGCAATTATACGGCACTCACCAGACCATAAAATGACGTGCAATCTTAGATGTTCACTACTTGCTTTAAAGTACTGGCAGTTCAATATTTTTAAACAACTCATCCACTTCATCGCGACTGCGTGCTTGAATGACTTTTAACTGCAAATCTTCATCAAGATGTGGGGCAAAACGCTCAATAAAATCACTCATAAAACCACGTAAAAACGTACCACGACGAAACCCTATTTTAGTCACACTCGATTCAAATAAATGACTCGCATCTAACGCAATTAAATCCTGATCCTGCTGCTCATCCACCGACATGCCCGCCACAATTCCAACCCCTAAGCCCAAACGCACATAAGTTTTAATCACGTCAGCATCTGCTGCAGTAAAAATCACTTTTGGCTCAAGCTCCACCTGTTTAAAGGCTTCATCCAACTTTGAACGACCGGTAAACCCAAAAACATAAGTCACAATTGGGTATTCGGCAATAGCTTCCAGTGTCAACTTAGGTAGTTTAGTCAGAGGATGCCCTTTAGGCACTACTACAGACCGGTTCCAGCGATAGCATGGCATCATGATCAAATCACCAAACTTATCCAGACCTTCGGTGGCAATAGCAAAATCCACAGTACCATCAGCAGCCATTTCAGCAATTTGTGCCGGCGTGCCTTGATGCATATGCAAAGCCACATCCGGATACTCTTGCATAAAGGATCGAATCACAGGGGGTAATGCATAACGTGCCTGAGTGTGGGTTGTAGCAATAGATAAAGTGCCCGCACGCTCATCGGAGAACTCCTGCCCGATTTGCTTAATATTTTCACATTTACGTAAAATTTCTCCGGCCATACGAATAATGTGCTCACCTGGAGCCGTGATCCGTGTTAAATGCTTACCACTGCGCGCAAAAATCTCTACTCCCAACTCATCCTCCAAAAGACGAATTTGCTTGCTTATGCCAGGCTGGGAGGTATAAAGAGCCTGTGCAGTGGCAGAAACATTTAAACCATTTCTCGATACTTCCCAGATATAACGCAATTGTTGTAACTTCATAAGGCACCTCAGCAGTAGAATATAAGCAACATATAAAACAATTACGTTCTTATAACTGTATTAGCGTATTTATTCCAGACTTATAACCAATATTTTATAATTAAATGCCTCAGGATGGATCAAACAGATGATTTTTGCAGCACAGTTTTCAGGATTTTTAGAGCATGTCGAACAAGACTGGCCCTTCCCTCGCCACCTCACAGAATGCACCCTAGTTTCAACGCAATATCAGCAAAGCGCTGTGAGTTCGACACTCTATACCCAATACAACCTCCCTATGCCCCAAGCTGCAGAAAAACGTCAAGCAGAGTTTTTAGCGGCGCGACTCTGCGCGCGCGAAGCATTACGCCTACAACTCAAACACGCTCAGTTTCCTAGTCAGAAAAAGAACAGCCGTGCACCTGTTTGGCCCTATGGTAGCTGTGGTTCCATGTCTCATAGCCATCCCATTGCCGCTGCTATTGTTGGTAGCACAAAACATTGGAAAAATTTCGGTTTAGATATCGAGCCCCCGATCAGCATTACGCGCTCACAACGTCTAGCGAAAGCCATTCTGACGACTAGTGAGCACAAAGTATTTTCCACTTTGTCAGCAGAGCAAGCTGCGCACTACTTAACCTTAGTATTTTCTTTTAAAGAAAGTCTATTTAAGGCCCTCAACCCACTTACCGACTGCTATTTTGGATTTCATGATGCGCAAGTCACGACAGTAGACTTGGCCGAACAAGGCTTTGCTTGCTTAAAACTGAATAAAAATTTATCGAGGAATTGGCAAGCAGGCCATGAACTGGAAGGACAATTTACTTCTATACAAGGCAATACAATGACTTTAGTGGGCATTGCAAAGGACTTTAAAGATACCATAAGCCATGCGACCTAACATAGCTTATGGTTTTAAAGATGAGTTAATCAGCCGCACCTAATAGACGTGCTAAAACGATCTTCACCTTAGACATCCCCACATTCACCGCTGCATCAATTTGTGCTTTTGTGATTGTCGCGCCATTAGACTTACCTGCTGCACGGTTGACGACTAAAGCTAAACAGGCGTAGCTCAGACCAAGCTCACGCGCTAAAACGGTTTCGGGCATACCTGTCATGCCAACAATATTGCAACCATCGCGCTCCATTCGCGCCACTTCAGCTACTGTCTCTAAACGAGGGCCTTGTGTACAACCATACACGCCTTGGTTATTACAGCTATAACCACAAGCAGCAACTGCTGCGATTAAACGCTTACGTAATATTTCATCATAGGGGTAACTGAAATCCACATGGGTCACATGCTCAAGGTCCCCTTCATAGAGGGTATGATCACGCCCCGAAGTATAGTCAATAATTTGATCAGGAATCGAAAAGCAACCGGTTTGAAACGTGTCTGAAATACCACCCACCGCATTGATGGCTAAGATATGGGTTGCACCAGCCTGACGTAATGCCCAAAGGTTCGCCCGATAATTTACCTCATGAGGTGGAATACGGTGTGGCTGACCGTGACGCGCCAAAAACAATACATCACGTCCTGCATACTCACCACGGATCACTTCCGCTGAAGGCGAACCGTAAGGGGTGTCAATAAACATGGCGTCGCGAATTGTCAATCCTTCTAGCCGAGTTAGCCCTGTACCACCAATGATCGCGTATTTATTCAATTTACCACCTCTTAATTGTTGGTTATTAACGCATTGAGCGCCTGTCGCGCAGTTTGCCAGCGCGGATGCTGTTGAAAGTCATGCTGCGCTATATATTGCCCATACATAACATTTAATTGTGAACAAGGTATGACACATTCATTTTGTAAGGCTACTAACCCTTGCTCTGCGGCCGCTCGATCGTTGCATAATAACCCAACATTACAGCCAGCGGTAAGTGCTGCCAGAACCCTTTGTGCAGCATTACCAGCAACCTGTGCTCCCGCCATCGATAAATCATCGCTAAACAGCACACCTTGGTAGTTTAATTCATTGCGTAAAATATCTTGCAGCCAAACTTTTGAAAAACCTGCAGGCGCAGCATCAACCTGCGAATAAATCACATGGGCAGGCATCATACCGGCCAATTGATGTTGCAAATTCTTAAACGGCAACAAGTCTGCACGGCGAATCTCCGCCAAACTGCGCTCATCCACCGGAATTGCTACGTGCGAGTCTGCCTCAACCCAACCATGTCCAGGGAAGTGCTTGCCTACAGCTGGCATGCCTGCAGCTCGCATCCCCTTTAAAAAAGCCCCTGCTAAACTTTCTATAATTGTTGGATCTTTACCAAAAGAACGCAAACCAATAACGCTACTGCGACCATGATCCACATCCAAAACTGGAGCAAAACTGAAATCAATGCCCATAGCTAAAACTTCCCAAGCCATAAGCCATCCACAATCCTCAGCTAACTGCACAGGGTTGAGCGCACTTTGTAGCAGCCCCATAGCTGGGAGTTGCACAAAACCTTGCCGCAAGCGCTGTACACGCCCACCTTCTTGATCAACACCAATCAACAAATCACTGCGCACCGCTCGAATGGTACGACATAACTCACGCACTTGTTTTGGATGTTCAATATTTCTAGCAAATAAAATCACCCCACAGACTTGGGGTTGGCGTAACAACTGGCGGTCTTCTGCTGTTAAATAAGTACCGCCAATATCTAGCATCAACGAGCCTTGCATGATGATTCCTTAATGGCTGCCTGCATAATTTGTGCTTGAGTAGCATCTACACTGATATCCACAGGGCAAGCATCCCCTAGCTGTATATAAAGCTCAATTAAATCTTGATTAGCCATACGTATACAGCCATGTGAGCAAGCTTGACCCAGTAAGTGCTCATCGGCCGTGCCATGAATATAAATATACCGTCGGAAGGTATCAGTAGAACCCAACCGATTACGCCCGAGCTCACAGCCGCTAAGCCACAGAATACGACTTAAAATCCAGTCACGCTCTGGGTATGCTTGATGCAGTTCTGGGGTCCAAATTTCGCCAGTCCACCGACGTCCGCGCAGTACCGCCATCGCCGGCAAATCTGTACCTATTTTGGCACGAACATAATGTCGTCCACGCGGTGTACAACCGCTACCGTTCTTTTCGCCCGGTCCATTAAGCGCTGTAGAAACGGTATAGATTCCTTGCAGTTGCTGCTCAGAAAAGGCATACAGGCGCTGTTCTGCAATAGAGACATGCAGATAATCAATCATTGCTTCACCACGCTTAATAAATTAAGCCATCGTTTTTTTAATTACTGGCTGCGTACCTACACTTTCGATCACGCTCTCTGTGCGCACACCCGCCGCTAGTACCGGTACCATTAATCGCAACACTTGCTCAGTGCTCATGTGCACATCGTACTCATCCTCAACAATGGCACGCAAGGCCTTAATGCCTGACATCGTAAAAGCTGCGGCCCCCATCATAAAGTGCACACGCCAAAACATTTCTACAGGGCAGATTTCAGGTGCAGCCTGATGCAATAAAAGCATATAACGCTGGAATACTTTGCCATACATTTCATTTAGATAACGACGTAAGTGCCCTTGGCTTTGACTGAAAGCTAAACCTAACAAGCGCATAAAAATGGATAAATCATTACCACTGCGCGGCTCAATAGTTAACACCTGCTCAACCAATAAATTCAGCAGATCCTCAACACTAAGATCAACTTGTCCTTCTGCCTCATAACGATCCAACTGAGCATCTAAACTTAAGCACAACGGCTCTAAAAACCTAGAAAAAACAGCTTGAATTAAAGATTTTTTCGAACCAAAGTGATAGTTTACCGCAGCCAAATTCACCCCTGCTTTACTGGTGATCAGTCGCAACGAAGTTTCTGCAAAGCCCTTATCGGCAAACAGGGCCTCTGCCGCATCTAAAATACGCTCAACAGTATCTAACTGGGCCATATCTATTCCACATTGAAATAAAGGTGTTCAAACATACGTTTTAAACGCATTTACTGTCAAGTCAATGCGCACAATGGACACCTTAAAAGCAATAGCCGTCGTACTTGATCTTCGCCTTACGCTAACACAACGGCAAGCAACCACACTCTTACTCACCAATAGAAGTCCAATCAATAAAGCCCAGCTGCCATGTTGCTAAAATCAATAAACCAAAAGCAATACGGTACCAAGCGAACACCGCATAACTATTATTAGCAATAAACTTCAATAGCGCACGCACAGCCAACATCGCAAAAATAAAGGAGGTTACAAAGCCAATAACAAACACCCAGACATCTTCACCGCCAGCAAATAACTCACGGTGTTTGTAAACAGAATAGACTGTGGCACCTACCATGGTAGGCATGGCTAAAAAGAAAGAGAACTCTGTAGCAGCCTTACGGGATAAGCCAAAATATAACCCTCCAATAATGGTGGAGGCTGAACGTGAAGTACCAGGTATTAAAGCTAAACATTGAGCACAACCAATCTTTAACGCTTGCTTCCAAGTCACATCATCAACCGTCTGCGCGGCAACTTTATGCTTGCGTTTTTCCGCCCAAAGCATAATCAAACCACCAGTGACCAAAGCTGTAGCAACAGTAATAGGGTTAAACAACCACTGCTCAATTAAATCAGCAAAGCTTAAACCTAAGATCACTGCTGGAAAAAATGCCACTAATAAGTTCACCGTAAAACGTTGCGCAGACTGTTCTCGAGGCAATCCCACAACAATTTCTGCAATTTTACGACGGTATTCCCACATCACTGCTAAAATCGCACCGAGCTGAATAATAATGTTAAAGGCTTTAGCGCGCTGACCACCAAAATCAATTGCATCAGCAACAATGATTTGGTGCCCAGTACTTGATACAGGTAAAAACTCCGTTAACCCTTCAACCACCCCTAAAATAAATGCTTGTAAAGCCAACCAAATATCCATAATTTCCCGCTTATAAGTCTGTAGGCACAAAGAAAGCTCAGCATCTTACCTTTGAACCGTTCATTTTTCACTTGATATCGTTTGACCTAAGCACTTTGCTCAATAAAAATACTTCTCCAACTTCAGCAGCAGAAGCCTAGATAAAAATGTTAAGATAAATTATTTATAATATCCCTCATTCTCCTAGCACTCATTGAGCCATGCCAGACTTACTTCAAGCGCGTGTTGAAGCATGCTACCAAGCGGCAGAAAACTATTTCCAACGTGCGTTTAAACGCCCCACCATTAGCTTCCAATTGCGCGGAAAAAAAGCCGGAGTTGCACACATTTGCGAGAACCGCCTTCGCTTTAACCCTCAGTTATATCAAGAAAATTTGGAACATTTTTTACTGCACACCGTTGCTCATGAAGTCGCCCACATGGTGGCCTATCAAGTGTATGGTAAGCATATCCGAGCCCATGGTCATGAGTGGCAAGCAATCATGGCAAAAGTCTATCAACTTCCCGCACAGCGCTGCCATAACTATCCAGTACAACACTCAAAACGTACGCATTACCTCTACCATTGTAGCTGTCCTGAGCGCGAGCCCTTTGCTCTCAGCGGCCAACGGCACGCTCGTATTAAGAAAGGCATGCATTACCTCTGTCGTCAGTGTCAAACACCCTTGATCTATAGTAAACAGCAGGTCCAGTGCTAAAACGCCTAATTCAGCGGAAAAAGAATCCTAAACTGCGCACCACCCAGCTCAGACTCTTCAACGAACAACTGGCCGTTATAACTATCAATGATATCCTTAACAACTGCTGTACCAATCCCTTGCCCAGGATACTGAGTGTCTAAACGTTCTCCCCGCTTTAGAATCCGATCTCGTTGGTGCGTTGGCACACCAGGACCATCATCTTCAATGATCAATTCACAGTCAGTTTTACTCAGTCGTGCGCTGATTCGCACCTTACCCAAACATAAGCGATATGCATTTTCTAAAATATTACCCATCAACTCGAGCAAAGCACCTTGCTCTACCGGCACACGTAATTCAGCAGCAAAAGCTTGCGTAACTTTAACTTGCTTATCCCGATAAACCTTATCTAAAGCTTCAAGCAAGCTCCCTAATAGCGGTTTAAGTTTCACTTGATAACGCAGCAAGCCACTTTTACGTAAACTAGCCCTTTGCAGCTGATAACTGATCTGCTGACTCATACGATTGACTTGCCCTTGTAAAGTTCGCGCTTGCTCAGCGTTATCTGCCTGAGTCGAAAGTACCTCACCTACACCCTGCAATACTGCCAGTGGTGTTTTTAAACTGTGCGCTAAATCATCTAAAGAATGTCTGTAGCGCTCACTTTGTTGACGCTCGCTTTCCAACAGGCGGTTTAAAGATCGAGTTAAACGTAACAGCTCTCGTGGATGATCATCACTTAAACTATCACGTCGACCTTCCTCTACATCATCCAGCTCGGCGCTTAAACTGCGTAAACTACGAATCCCCCAACCTAAACCAAGCCACAAAAAGCCCAACAAAAGCAATAAAGCAAAACCAAGCCAGATATAAAGTTGACGGCGCAAGCTGTCATACATCGTTTTATAATCACTAACCGGCTGCATCGTCACGATACTAAAAGCCGCTCTCTGCCCTCTTAGTAAGTCCACCTCAACGTCATAAACAAAGAACTCACGCCCATCAACCCCCTTAGTCCTTAAGAAATCATGGCCATAGCCGTCATACTTCGGTTTATAGTTGATGACCACATTACTCAGATTACGCGAACGCCATAAGAGCACACCTTGATCATTATAAATAAAGCCAAGTTGTCGGGCTGGTAACAGATCAAACTCTTCATCGGGCAGCTTGGCCGGCATATGCAACTGTCCATCAATGATCTGTGCTGCAGAAATAAGCGCACTAGCATCTGCGGCCAAACGTTGCTCTATGGACTCTTCTAACGCTGTAGTAAAAACTTGGCGCAAAGCCGGAAATAAAGCGAGAATAAATAAGAGCACAGTGACAGCTGCACCGAGCATTAAGCGCACACGCAGGGAAGAGGAACGATTACTTTTACGCATAAACGCGCCTATAGTCGAAGCATTTAACGGCAAGCCTCAACAAACAAATAGCCTTGCCCACGCACTGTTTCAATAGGTTTAAATCCTGCATCACCTTCTAACTTGCGCCGCAAACGCCCTACTAAAACCTCGATCACATTAGGATCACGCTCCTCATCATCAGGGTAAAGCTGCTCAATGAGACGATCCTTAGAAACCACCTGTTGATGATGACGCATTAAGTACTCTAAAATCCGATACTCATAAGCTGTTAACGCTAAGGGTACATCATTTAAAAATGCTTGCTTACGGTTCAAATCCAGGGACAAAGGACCGGCTTCAATGGTGGACTGTACAAAGCCTGATGAACGACGCAACAGTGCATTTAAACGTGCCTCAAGCTCTTCAAACTGAAAAGGCTTCACCACGTAATCATCAGCGCCAGCAGCCAAACCTTCAACTTTATCTTGCCAATTGCCTCGAGCGGTTAAAATTAAAATTGGAAAGTGTTTACCCTGCTCACGCAATGTCCTGATTAACTCGAGACCACTCATCCCTGGCAAACCGAGGTCCACAATGGCTAAATCATGGTTGTATTCCGCCACTCGATACAGCGCTTCCTCTGCATCAGCTACCGCATCAACCACATGACCATCCTCTCCTAGCCGTGTTAAAAGGTGGTGACGCAACAACGCCTCATCTTCAACGACTAATACCTTCATAGATGACCCTCTTTGAGTGATGGTTAGCTGACTAGATAGCAAGCAAAAGCATCCTACTATCTAATCTTTGCACGATATTGTACCTATATTGCCAAAAACCATCTGAACAGGGGCTGAACCCACTGCACTGAGTGTACAATCGACTCCATACGCAATTTCCTACTGCTCAAAGCCATATATCAACGCACTATCAAACAGAATTTAAATATCGAACTTTACAAACTCATGACATCTAAAAATCGAGGTTGGGCATGGTTATCAATGGATAAACTCTCAAAATCAAATAAATTACGATCCGCTAACTGTGATGGTGCTACATTTTGTAAAGCACGGAACATAATATCTAAGCGACCCGGTGTTTTTTGCTCCCACTCCTGCAGCATCCCCTTCACAATTTGGCGCTGTAAGTTTTCCTGCGAACCACACAGATTACAAGGAATAATGGGAAACTCCTGAAGCTCCGCATACTTGGCAATGTCACTTTCTTTACAATACGCTAAAGGACGAATGACCACATTGCGGCCGTCATCTGATAACAGCTTAGGCGGCATGGCTTTCAGCGTTCCACCAAAGAACATATTCAAGAAAAACGTTTCTAAAATATCATCACGGTGATGACCCAATGCCATTTTGGTAGCACCAATCTCATCAGCAAAGGTATACAAAGTGCCGCGGCGTAAACGTGAGCATAAAGAACAGGTTGTTTTACCTTCAGGGACTTTTTCTTTAACAACCGAATAGGTATCTTTTTCGATAATGTGGTATTCGACACCTAAAGCTTCCAGATAAGTTGGCAGCACATGCTCTGGAAATCCAGGCTGTTTTTGATCCATATTCACCGCGACTAAAGAAAACTGGATGGGCGCCACTTTCTGTAGGTGTAACAACATATCCAACATAGCATAGCTGTCTTTACCACCGGACAAGCACACCATGACTTTATCGCCATCTTCGATCATATTGAAATCAGTTACAGCTTCTCCCGCTTGGCGCTGTAAACGTTTCTGTAATTTCTTCTGATTGACTGACATCGTACGCATGAGAGGATCCGTAACAGGTAAAAAAAAGCATTTTACCTGTTACGCTGAATAAACCCTAGTATCCTCTTACAAGTTCTTTAGCTGCTGTAACCAACCTTCTTTAGCAACTGTACAATCACGTAGAATAATGACATCTTGCGCACTTTCAGCGGCATCCTTTGCTTGCCAAGATAAAACACCGTAATCACTCTTTGAGTGCCAGATGTAACCGCGTTCAGCATCAGTCGATACATAGCGTGCTCCCGAGGCGCTGGTCTCAACCTGCATTGGAATCTGTTGACCTTCAATCTGTACCACCGCGTAAGAGTCGCCAGCATCAGTATTGAAGTAAGTCACAGGAACAGATACACCCCGCTCGCACTGATAGTGCACTTGTTGCATCGTTTGCGTTTCTTCTGCCATTGCCCAAGACGTCACTACAGAGGCTGCAAGTAAACATAACGCTTTAATTGATTTAGACATATTCCATCACCTTTTGGTTTAAACATTAATGTATTGAACTTGGCGGTTTAACCCAATAATTCAAACCTAC
The DNA here is from genome assembly GCF_034259425.1 of Denitrificimonas halotolerans. Lineage (NCBI taxonomy): Bacteria > Pseudomonadati > Pseudomonadota > Gammaproteobacteria > Pseudomonadales > Pseudomonadaceae > Denitrificimonas > Denitrificimonas halotolerans. The sequence continues at coordinate 34,720 of NZ_JAXIVU010000006.1, read as the reverse complement.
TTCACCCGACGCTCAATCACTTAATACCATACTTAACTATTTAGCTGATACATGATTCAATAGTTGTAGCAACATATGAGTTTTCGGCATCACACAACCCACTGCCTGTGCTGCATCAATAGGTGCCTGATAAATGGCTTGTAACTCCATAGGCCGATGAGCCCTAAAGTCATGATACATACTCGGCCAATACGCTGGCATGCTTTCAGTAAACTTAAGCATACCGTGCACCATTTTTTCAGGTAGCTTGTATCCGCAAGCGGCGGCAGCTGCCACTACTTCTTGCATCAACTCCATTACCAAAGCATGTGTGCTTGGATCTGTCATTAATTGTTTGGTATCGCTATCAAGCAATACAGACAAACCATTGTAAGGAACGTTCCATACCAATTTTTGCCAACGCGCCTCCTGCAAGTCCGCAACCGCTTTAGACTCTAAACCTGCTAAACTAAATAATTCTGCAGCTTGCTGGGCAATCGCAAATCCTTGTTCGGCTGTTGCCGGTCCGCTGTGATAACCGGGATTAATGCGCCCCTGTGCCTGATGCGCACTGACCCCTGGGGCACTACGATGCACCCATATAAAACATAGACCGCCCAACAAGTGAACGGCGGGATCCAGTAATGGTCGCAACTGTTCTTCAACAGCAAAACCATTTTGTAATAGCATAACCTTACTGCCCGGCGCCGCAGCTTGACGAACAATAGGTGCTAAAACTTGATTACTGGTTGTCTTAGCACAGACTAAAATCCAGTCACATTTTGGCATCTGTGCTACATCATTCCACGCATTGACTTGTGGCAACGCCAGCTCACCATAGATTTCACTATAGAGACGCAAACCGTTTCTCTTGACATGAGCATACTCAGTGCGCAAAAGAAAATGCACCTCGAAACCTGCTCGCGCGAGCATTAAGCCATAAAAACTACCAATTGCACCGGTACCAATAATTCCAATACGTGGCCGCTGCTCAACCATATCAACTCCCTTACTGTTCACTGCACCGCTCTGTTTTATGTTGTTTTAAGGATGGGCGACCAAAGTATGTCCGTTCAAGACACGTTTAGCTGTTAGGTAAGCTTTATTCCAATATCTATTGTCTAGATGGTCCAATCGTACTGTCCCCCCTGATGACGGAGCATGTACAAAGCGCCCGTTTCCCACATAAATACCTGCATGACTGACACGACCATGGCTAGCTGTGCTGAAGAACACTAAATCTCCACTGCGCAACTCATTACGTGATACACGCTGACCTTTCATTTGCACCATTTGTGCAGTGGTACGAGGCAAACGAATACCCGCTGCATCCTGATACACGTAAGTAATTAACCCACTACAGTCAAAGCCTGATGTTGGTGTATTCCCACCCCACACATAAGGTGTACCCACCAAACCAATCGCACGAAATAACACATCATCAGCGGTAGGGTTCAAGGCTGAAGAAGCGGTGGTACGTGGTACCGTCATGGGCTCCTTAACAGTAGTTTGCGATGAGCATGCAGTTAAAAAAATAATACTCGCGAGTCCAAACAAGCGAAGGCTAGCAAACATGCGGCGCTTCTCCTTAAAAAGATGTGAATGGCACTATAGCAAAGCACACCCACTACTTTGCAAAACTTTCCAACTGCATTGCTTTTAAGCGACTAAAAGTACGACGAAATGCAAAAGCTAAATAGCCTCCAGTATAAAGCTTATCCAAAGCCACATCTGCTTCAATGTAAACTGGCACACCACGATCGTAGCACTCATCAATGAGCGCAATAAAGCGACGCACACTATCATCCCCAAGCGCCAAGCTCGGTAAATGCCGATCACCTGCATCCACCCGTACCGCACCATCCTCGGTACCACGAGCAATCTTTGCAGCTTGTTGCTGACCACCTAATGCTGGGACTGCACTTAATAAAACAACCTTAAAACGATCACAGAGCTCAATAAAGTCAAGCGCAGCAAAAGGCTGATCACACAGTGCAGCATACTCACACCACACCACTTGATCACTGTAACCCTCAGTCATTAAGCTACGCGAGCCAAGTAACAGCTCCCCTTGAAACGCTGTTTCTCCTAAGCTCAACTCGGCAAACAATGCTGGCATCATGCTAGGATGATCTACGGCTTTGCACCAATAACGCTCTAAAACCTCCCCTGCGTGCAGTCGATGATCCTGCTCACCATCTACACTGACCAAATTTAGATACTGCTCTAAAGCCGCAACCGCTGGTAAAAAACGTTCACGATTATAACCGTCACTATACAACTGCGCTGGCGGCTGGTTAGACGTAGCAACAATCACTAAACCACGTGCAAATAAAGCTTGGAAAAGCCCGCCTAAAATCATCGCATCAGCAATATCACTGACAAAAAGCTCATCAAAGCAAAGCACTTGAATTTCTTGCGCCAACTCATCAGCAATCGCTGCCAAAGGATCAGCAGTTCCAGTCAAGCGAAATAAGCGCTGATGTACATCACGCATAAAGTGATGAAAATGCTGTCGTCGTGCAGGCACTGTTAGGTTCCGGTAAAACTGATCCATTAACCAAGTTTTACCGCGCCCAACGCGCCCGTATAAATATAAACCACGCACTCTAGACGAGCCCTGCTGCAGACTTATATAGCAAGCATTTAATGCCTCAACCGCTTGGCGCTGGGCAGGGTCATCAATGAAACCATTGTCTACCGCTTGCGCATACGCCTGAGCAGGCGTTTGTTTACGCTCCTGCATGACCTACCCTATCCATCGAGCCCACATCACAACACCTGTGAGTTTTACTAAACTCTGTATTTCACATCCGTCAAGCACTCCGCACCGATGACCACTCTTAGGTATACACCGCTAGACTACATCGCTACTTGGCGGGAATACGAAATACAACAACATATAATAACGGCACCACTACTAGTGTCAGTACTGTGGCAAATGCTAAACCAAACATAATCACCACCGCCATACTCTTAAAGAACGGATCCCACAACAATGGTGCCACTCCTAAGATTGTGGTGAGCGCCCCAAGGAATACAGGACGCGCACGACTCACTGCCGCATCAATCACAGCAATGAATCCTGGCTTACCTGCTCGTATTTCCTCATCCGCTTGATCGACCAAGACAATGGAATTTTTTACCAACATCCCAACCAAACTTAGGCAACCTAGAATCGCCATAAACTCAAAAGGTACTTGAAAAATAACTAAGCCTAAAGTCACGCCGATAATAGCCAGAGGCGCCGTGAGCCAGATCACTAATGGCTGACGCAATGCGTTAAACATCAAAACCACTGCTAATACCATAGCGGTAAAACCATAAGGCGCTGAAATAGCTAACCCCTCATTCGACTCATTCGAAGCCTTATACTCACCATGCCACTCCAAACTATAGCCAGGTGGTAGCTCGATGGCTTCAATCTTCGGTTTAATACGCGCCAACAAAGGATTGGACTGCTCACCGGGTAAAGGGTCAGCCTGTGCTTTAATCGTAGGAAAACGGTCCACTCGGCGCAAGATGGCATCAGACCACTCCACCTTAACATCCGTAACCAACTGCCCGACCGGCAAATACTTCTGAGCCGTTGGGCTGTACACCTGTACATTCTCTAAATCCTGTGCTTGAGAACGTTCTGTCAAAGGAGCGCGAGCAATGATGGGAATCAATTTATCTTGCTCGCGATACACCCCCACTCGCTCTCCCGTAAAGGCGCGATTTAACGCTTGACTAATCTGCGTAATATCAACCCCTGCACGACGTGCTGCCACATCATCCACCACAGGCCGCAATACTGGGGTTTTATCCCGCCAGTCATCTTGCACGGCCATAGCCCCAGGGTCAGCCGCCATAATGCCCTTGGCTTCTTCAGCCAATTGACGCAATACATCGGGATTAGGGCCTTTAAAGGCAACCTCGATTTTTTTACCGCCACCACGCCCAAGCATAAACTTCCAAACTTTGACCTCAGCCAATGGATGACGCTCAGAAAGTTCCTGCTGCAATTCATCCACCAACTCAGCCAAGCCTGAAGCATCTTCAACATCAATGAGCAACTGTCCGTAACTGCTATTAGGGTCTTCAGGGCTATAGGTCAACATAAAGCGTAAAGCACCTTGACCAATAAAACGCGTGATATGGGTCACCCCAACTTTATTGCGCACATGTTCCGCCATAGCAGCCAGCTCTTGCTCAGTTTCGCGAATATCCGACCCTTGAGGTAAATACATATCTACAACAAACTGCGCACGGGCTGAATCTGGCATAAAACCCGGCTGCACCCACTTAAAACCCAAAATAGCACTTACCAACAGACTTAACATCACCACTCCGGTAAATAAGCAATGACGCAATGCCACATTTAACAGGCCACGATAGCGATATAAAATGCCGCTATTTTTTTCTTCCGCGCTAGGTTGGGCTTTAACCTTTAACAAAGTGACGCATAAGAGCGGTGTTAACGTCACTGCAAATAACCAACTAAACAGCATCGAATAGAGGATCACCCAAAATAGCGAGCCAGCATACTCCCCCATATCCGTTGGTGATAAACCAATTGCACTAAAAGCCAAAATCCCAACAATAGTCCCTCCTAATAAAGGAAACTGTGTACCTTTCACCACTGCATTGGCAGCACTATGCGCTGATTCTCCTTTTTCCATGCGCACCAAAATCCCATCTGTAACCACAATGGCATTATCCACAAGCATCCCTAAAGCAATGATTAAAGCCCCGAGAGAAACTCGCTGCATAGCAATGTCATCCATATACATTGCAATTAAAGTACCAGCCACTGTCAGCAACAAACCGATGCCAACAATCACACCACTGCGCCAGCCCATAAAGACAATCAACACAAGCACAACAATAGCGACTGCGGCCGCCAGATTAGCAATAAAGCCATCCACGGCTTCACGGACCGCATCAGACTGGTAAGAAACGACGTGTAAATCAATTCCTACGGGACGCTGCGACTCTAATTCTAGCAGCCGGGCTCGAACAGCATCCCCCATTTCCACTACGTTTCCACCGGCAACCTGAGATACCCCCAAGCCAATGGCTGGCTGCCCGTCATAATGCATTAGAGCACGAGGTGGCTCAATGCTAGAGCGGGTGATTTCAGCAATATCTCTCAGGAAGATAACCTGCTCACCACTAGCAGAAGCTAAAGCAATATTGCCCAGTGCTTGTACCGAGTCCACTTGACCTTTAGGACTAAAATACACACGCTGTGGACCAACCAATAAATGACCTGAATCGGTAATCACATTTTGCTGGCGTAAGGAGCGGTAGATGTCTTCTTGAGAAACACCCAGTTGCGCTGCTTTTGCTGATGCAATCTCAACAAAGATCGCCTCTTGCGGCTCTCCCAAGGTTGCAACTCGCGCAACACCAGGCACCTGTAATAACTCACGCTCCAACACATCAAGGTAATCTTTAATCTCTTGTAAGCTATAGCCTTCGCCAGTAACAGCAAAAAACAAAGCATACACATCACCAAAATCATCATTAACAAAAGAAGGACCAGCGCCGGGTGGCAATTGATGCTGAACATCATTAATTTTGCGTCGAAGCTTATCCCAGATTTGCTCAAGCTCTGCTTTGCTTTGCGCAAACTTCAAATCAATTTCAACCTTCACCAGAGAATTTCCCATACGGGAAACCGAGGTCACTTCTTTCAATTCTTGTAACTGCTGAACGGCTTGTTCAATAACCTCAGTTACCTCCTCCGCCACCTGCTGAGGTAAAGCACCAGGGTACGCAGTGTTGATCACAGCCTGACGGATGACAAACTCTGGATCCTCATAACGACCAAGCTTTTCGTAACTGATATAACCGCCTAGCAGCACTAGAATAGTCACCATCCAAGCAATGGTGCGCTTGGCCAATGTTTGTTCAGCAATATTCACAATCTATACGCCTCTATTGACCAGCAATGCCGTCCTTAAGCGGACGCACTAACATCCCTTCACGTAACTGACTCACACCCGCGGTAGCAATTTTTTCGCCCCCCGTCAGACCACTGTTCACTACGACATCAGCTCCTAAAACTTTACCTAAAGTCACTTCACGTAAAGTAACTCGGGCAGTATCAGGATCCACCACCCAAACACCAGTAGCATGTTCACCATTAGAATAAATCGATTTTAATGGCACTTTAATTTGACTCATACTTAAACCTTCAAGTGGTCCTCTTGGCACAATATCAACCGACATACCAGGCAATATAGTCAACTCATAACCCGGCTCCAGTGTCAGCACCACTTCATAACTTTGTGTTTGTTTATCACTCTCTGCCGAAAAGGACTTTAAGGTCACTGGGAGCATTTGCTCCGGCTGATCTGCAAAAATAGCATAACCGGCAATGTGTTTAGCGGTGTTACGCACCACACGCTCTGGAACGTTAATAACAATTTCTAACTCATTGAGATCCTGCAAGCTGACAATTGGCTCTTTATCTTGAACATTACTGTAATTCTCAACATAACGCTTGGTGACTACCCCTGAAAAAGGAGCCACTAAACGGGTATCATCAAAGTCTTTTTTAGCTAAAGCGTAATCTGCATGAGCCACATCCATTGCCGTACGCTGCCTGTCCACCTCAGCTTTCGCAACCGCCTGGCTGCGCTGCCAGATTTTCTCAACCCGACTGTAGTCTGTTTGTGCTTTATTATATTTAGCTAAGGCAGAACGCATTTGAATACGATAGTTGGCATCATCCAAGCGCGCCACCAACTGGCCTTTTTTAACCAGTTTGCCCTCCTCAACGTGCAATTCAACAAGCTGTCCGGATACATTAAAAGCTAAATCAGCGCGTTGTGCTGAACGCACCCGCCCTGGAAAACGTAAACTTGATGTTTGACTCGAAGTATCAATCAATAACATTGGTACTGGACGTGGACTTTCAGCCTGCTGATTTACAGCCCCTGCGTCACTATCTGTACACCCTGTTAATACTACTAATAGCATTATGCCTAGCAGCCAACCAATTCGCTTCTTCAAGCTCGTACTCCTGAATTTCTGTAACTGAATTGAGTTCACAGCAAAACCAATTCTAAACACACTTGTATTCGCACTGTCATAACAGTGCTTTAAAGTAGTGCCCTCATCGTTATTGATGTATTTCTAACACTCTGTAATCGCGCAATAATAAAGTTTTATATGTTCTCACAAAGATGACAACAATGCCGCTCATAAAAGTATGAACCACTTGCGACTTCGTTAATCTGACGCCAATCTATTGAAAGTCTCCAGATCTATCTGGCTCTAGGTTAATCTGATACTTCACCAGTTAGGACATGATAATGAAGAAGCACAACCCAACAACAAAATCGCCCCTTGCTACTGATTCTGTATGCTCTGCTATTCAGCTTCAGGTGCAAGCCAAAGAGCAAATGCTAGGCGGTTTGAACATACGTCGTAGCCTACCTGCTCGAGGCGCACGTCGCATTGGCCCTTGGGTGTTTTTTGATCACATGGGGCCAACCCGCTTCCCAGCCAAGCATGGTGTAGACATTGCACCGCATCCTCACATCAACCTCGCTACCGTAACCTATTTGCTTGAGGGCGAAATGCTCCATCAAGACTCCGTTGGTAGTGTGCAAAGCATTCGCCCTGGAGATATTAACCTCATGGTGGCCGGCTCCGGCATTACGCACTCTGAACGCCAGTCTGAGGCAACTAAAAGTCAGTCACACCGTATCCATGGTTTTCAATTGTGGCTAGCTCTCCCTTCAGAAGCCGAAGAAACTGACCCAGCTTTTTATCATTACCCATCCCAACAGATTCCTGCGCTGACAATTGAGGGCGTACGCCTACGCGTACTAATGGGAACAGCCTACGGCGTCACATCCCCAGTGAAAACTTTCAGCCCCACTTTATATGTTGAGGCACAAATTAAAACTGGACAAACACTCGCCATCCCTGCTGCAGCCATGCGTGGTCTATATATAGTCAGCGGTCAAGTGAAGATAGGAGACACTCAATTAACTGAGCATACTTTCGCTGTTCTCAACGACCAACAAAACATCTCCATCACTGCAAAAAGTGACAGTCAAATCGTGATACTAGGTGGTGATGATATTGGTCACCGCTATATGGACTGGAATTTTGTCTCAAGCCGAATTGAACGAGTAAAACAAGCACGCCAACAATGGATTAGTCAACAGTTCCCACTCATACCCACGGATCAACAAGAATACATCCCTTATCCCGACCTCAACATCTAGATCAAGCGTGACCTAAAGCCTGATGAAATGTCAGGCTTGCTCCCTCACTATCGCCATAGTTTCTAACAGCTGAAAATAAAAGCCTATACGGCCCAGTGGTCACACCCAATATCTAGCCTGTATAACCAGCTCGCCGATGATTGCCGTATATCTCAAGAGCAGCACCTATGCCGCCATAATCTTTAACGCCCAATATGGCACTAAATTAAAAACTAAAATCATCAGTTTATAGCGACCTAAAAAACTAAAATACAAGGCATTAAGCGCTCTGCTTTCAAGAGGAAAAAGCTTACTGTGCACCGATCGCACTTGAGCATTAAAAATCACAATTACTAGGGCAGAAATAGCAATCAAAGCCAAGTTGAGAACCGCACACCAACCTAGAAACGTCGTTAAAGCCGTTACATCTATCATGGTACGTCCTCCAGCTTGAGCTCAAGCAGTTCAATACTACTTCACTACATCAGCAATCCAGTCAGAAAAACCATCTGGCACAATCAGCTCATGCTGAGCTCGAGTACAAGCAGTGTACAGTCTTGAGAACAATTGTGCGCGACTGTCTACGTTATCTCGGCTCGTGGGTGCCACAAGCAGATCTTTAGAAAGGTAAACACTAGCAAACTCCATATTTTTGGTGTCACTGACACGCGCCAAAATGATATGCCCCTGTCCTTTACGCATGTGCCGATCCACTGCGGTTTGAAAATCCATTAACGAGTAACCTTTCTGTAACATTCGTTCAATAGACTGAAATGATGGGCTATGTGCCATTGCCTCACTCAGCGCATCCCAGCTCGCATAGCGAAAAATCAAGCCATGGCGTGGTCTTGTTCCTCTGCTATATAACTCAATACAATCTTGAGCAAAGATCATAAAATCTTTAAAGGTTGAAGGAAATAAACGAAAAGAAGCCTCCGCGTGGGTTAAACGCTGAAACCAAGCAAAGAGATCGAACTCATCAGCAACTATAAGAGTTGTGGGCTGATTCGGAATATGCCAACCACTATAATAATGTAAGTGCGTACAATGATCCGCGCGCCCAGAAAAACGTTCTTTAACGGCACTAGGGTGCGCTTGAATTAAAGGATTCACCACCTGCTCTACCTGTTTGCCTAAACGCACTGACTGAGCAATCGAACGCTGACGAATACCATCTCTGCGCTCCGGTGGTAAACCACTTAAATTTTGCAGCTCATCACTTAAAGTGATCACCGCCTGCGGGCTGCGATCCAAGATCTGTAGCATAGGCGTAGGGATATCATGCCCCTCGTCTACAATGATGTGCGTATATTGCTGATCTAAAACTTCTTTAGTCAACGCCATCAACTTAATTCGATGATAACCTCGGATCGGTAAGCGTATATGCGGCTCAGACGGCTGAATCAACTCGCCCCAATAACGCTGCACCATTTCAAGCAGCACTCGTTGCTCCAATATACTCAGTTGCCCTGCCAGCGCTGCAGGCAAATGTATTGCGTCAATATAAGTTGCAACACTATTACAGAAACGAGCCACAGCCCGAGTACAGATGCTCGCGACTTGCGCCGGCGAAAAGTGCCCAATCGCTGGAATATTAAGCCAGTGTGCTACTTGCCTATGAGTCACTTGCCAAGTGTATTGGCCACGGCTTTTGTCTTTCAACCGCCAACTGTCATTGAGTAAATTATTATCGAGTACTTGTCCTACAGCATGCATAAAAGTCATTGCTGGAAACTGTTCACCGGCACGTTTTCTGAGCGCTTGTAATTGCCCTGAAGTTTGTGCCAACAACAAGGTGCGCTGAGGATTCAAGAATTCAGCAAAACGACTGACGAGATGAGTTTTTCCAGATCCTGCGTAACCTTGCACATTGAATGATTCATCAGCAGCAGCCAAAAATTCCCGTAACGTTCGATTCTGCGCATCAGAAAGAGAGACTTCAGCATCAAACTCATTAAAATGCACCTTCTGTAAGGGCATCACTTCTTTTTGATATTCAGGCGAAAAGGTAAACAACCACTGCCCTTGATCATCTAGATAACGTGACTCAGCCACAGGATACTCATCAGCCAACAGCCCTACTTGCAAACCCCCTAAAAGGTTCACCCCTTGTGCAAACTGTGTTACGGAAAAACGTTCACTCACGCATGTTTGAAAAGCTTGATCAAGCTTCATATTAGCTTGATGTCCAGCATGGATAATCTGGGCAAATTGACGCTCCAACGACGCTAGCGATGCTTGCTGTTTAGCCAGCTTAGGGGCATTTTGAATAAATACGACAGCAGCCAGTTGCGGCACAGTAGCTGAACTAAAAAAATCAGATAACCGACCTGAGGATAAACTCTGGACAACTGTACGGTACAGCGGTAGAAAAAACATAGACCTCTCGCAGCGACTTAATTGAGCATCGGATTAACTTAAGCTTAGCTCACAGATTAACAAGTGTATGCCTCGTTGACATCCTCCCCGACCTAAAGGACGGGGATTCCTACTGCTAGACGGCCATGCCCGACTGCGAGAATGTTACGTGCCGCGTTGATATCGCGATCGTGGGTGACACCACACCCACTGCACGTCCATTCTCTTATTCCAAGCCCTGCGATACCTTTCGGCCTCGACTCGGGCAAGCTGTCACAACTCGAACAGGTTTGGGTGGTGTATGCCTCGTCAATTGCCTTAAAAACAATGCCTGCGTGAGCGCATTTATAGTCCAGCATTGTTTTTAAGTTATCTTTTAAATGCGCTCAATGATCAAAGCAATCCCCTGGCCACCACCAATACACAGTGTGATTAAGCCATATCGACCACCGGTACGCTCTAATTCACAAAGTGCTTTAACCGTCAATATTGCTCCTGTGGCACCTACAGGATGCCCCATACCTACTGCACCACCGTTGGGGTTTACACGTTCGCTCGGGAAGCCTAGCTCTTGCGCTACCGCCATCGCCTGAGCAGCAAATGCTTCGTTGGATTCAATGACATCAATATCATTAATCGTTAAACCTGCCTGCTCTAAAGCCTTAGGTACTGCTGCAATAGGCCCCAACCCCATCAACTTCGGATCAACACCGCCAAAACCATTGGCAACAATACGTCCGCGGACTTTTAAACCTTGCTCAGCTGCAGTTTTTTCATCAGCCAATAACAATGATGCTGCGCCATCATTAATACCTGAAGCATTGCCTGCCGTGACCACGCCGCCCTTTTTAAAAGCAGGTTTAAGTTTAGCTAAATCTGCCATAGCCACTTGTGCACGCACATGCTCATCATTTGCAAACTGAACGTCCTCACGACCTTTACGCACTACAATAGGAACAATTTGCTCCGTAAAGCGTCCTTCAGCTGTAGCTGCCGCTGCTTTTTGATGGCTGGCTAAAGCGAATTCATCCAACTGCTCACGGGTAAAGCCATATTTCTCCGCAATATTTTCAGCTGTCACCCCCATATGCCCAGAATCAAAAGGATCACTTAACGTTCCGAGTGTTAAGTCTTCTACAGTACTATGCCCCATACGTAAGCCTGAGCGCACTTTAGGCAACAAATAGCCTCCCTGACTCATGGACTCAGCACCACCAGCTAGCGCCATCCGACTGTCACCGGTTTCAATCATTTGCGCAGCAGAAATAATTGCTTGCAAGCCAGAACCACATAAACGACTCACATTAAAGGCCGCTGAACGCTCATCTAAACCTGAGTTCAATGCAATATGACGCGCTAAATAAGCATCTTGCGCCGAAGTTGGAATAATATGACCGTAAACGGCATGGTCAATTTTCTTTGCGTCAACGCCACTGCGCTTAATGACTTCCTGTGCTGTTGCAGTACCCATTTGCTCCGGCGTTAAACCAGACAAACTACCACCAAACCCCCCAATGGCAGTACGTACACCCTCAACAATCACAACCGAGTTAAACTTCATAGATTTATCCTTATTATTTATACTTATTTACCAAGCATGGAACGTGCGATGACTTCTTTCATAATTTCAGAAGTACCGGCATAGACGGTTTGCACTCGTGCATCCACATAAAAACGCGAAATGGGATATTCCAAAGTATAACCATAGCCACCAAAAAGCTGCAGGCATTGATTAATGGTTTCACATTGCATTTCTGTGAGCTGCAATTTAAGCACTGCTGCATCAGTACCGCTCATCTGTTGCTGACGATACAAATTCACACAGTGATTAAAATAAGCTCGTGCCATATCAATTTTTGCACGCACTTCAGCGAGTTTAAAACGAGTGTTTTGAAATTGTCCAATAGATTGACCAAAAGCTTTACGCTCCTGCACATAATCTAAGGTTAATGCCAGTGCCCCCTCCATAGCTCCAAGCGCTTGTGCGCCTACCCCTAAGCGCTCACGGGGCAATTCTTGCATCAAATAAGCAAATCCCTTTCCCTCTTCACCTAACAAAGAGTTTTCAGGCAGTAGCACATCTTCAAAAAACAACTCAGCTGTATCACTGGCATGCTGGCCTATTTTTTTAATTGGCTGACCACGGGAAAACCCCGGTAAACGAGTATCCACTAAAAAAAGGGACACACCCTTAGCCCCCGCTGCAGGATCAGTTTTAGCACAAACAATAACCATATCAGCAACCATACCGTTGGTAATGAAAATTTTGGAACCATTGAGTTGCCAGCCAGCGTCCACCTTTACAGCTCGAGTTTTCATTCCGGCCAAATCACTACCCGCACTCGGCTCAGTCATCGCAATAGCACCTAAGACCTCACCACATGCCATTCTTGGCAGCCACTGTTGTTTTTGCTCTTCACTAGCTAAATGCTCCAAATAAGGCATGACAATATTAGAATGGATGTTAAAAGCACTGGCTAATCCCCCGAAACCACGACGGGACATTTCCTCCAATACCATCTGAGTTACACCAAAATCAGCACCGGTCCCCCCGTATTCCTCCGACAAATCAACCGCCAACATTCCCGCCTGGCCAAGCTTTAGCCAAAAAGCTCGTGGCACCTGGCCCACAGTCTCCCAATCGTCATAATACGGATCGGCTTCTTGCTCTAAAAAACGACAAATCATCGGGTAAAATAGCTGCATATTATCTTGGTGTTCATTCATGCTTGAAGCTCCTCACGCAACACTCGTTTTAATATTTTTCCAGCAGTGCTTTTAGGCAGTGATGTACTAAAAATCACTTGTTTAGGTAATTTAAAACTGGCTAAATGTTGGCGCGCATGCTTAATCAGATCTTCAGCTGTGGCCGTGGCATTCTCTTTAAGAATAACCACAGCAGTAATGGCTTCAATCCATTTAGGGTGCGGCATCCCCACAACTGCCACTTCAGATACAGCCGGATGGGTAAAGAGCACCTCTTCAACTTCGCGACTCGCCACTATAATTCCACCGGAGTTGATAACATCCTTAATGCGATCAACGACATATAAATAGCCTTCTTCATCTATATAGCCCACATCCCCAGAATGAAACCAACCACCTTTAAAGGCTTCAGCAGTCATGCTTGGCTGTTGCCAGTAGCCTTTACACAACTGAGGTGAACGATGAATGATTTCACCCTGCTCCCCCGTTGGCACATCATTCATATCCTTATCAACAACTCGTGTTTCTACTGTGATAATTGGCCGCCCTGCAGACGCAGGACGCCTTGCATGATCTTCTGGACGCAACACCGTGGCTAATGGAGCAATTTCACTTTGCCCATAGCAGTTATATAACCCCACACCTGACAAACGCTGCTGTAACTCTTCTAACACCGGCACAGGCATGATAGAAGCACCGTAGTACGCTTTCTTCAGACTGCTCAAATTACGCCTCTCAAAATCAGAGTGGCGAAGTAAACTGATCCAAAATGTTGGCGGAGCAAAAAAAGATACAATTCCTTCAAGCTCAATCCATTGCAAACATACATCGGGCACAGGCCCTTCCATCAAACGGATCGATGCCCCCTTTAATAAAGCTGGCATTAAAAAAACATGCATTTGCGCCGAATGATACAAGGGTAAAGCAGCTAACATCGGCTCATCGGATTGGATATCCAGCTCCACTATGCAGGCAAAATACTCAGCTAAAAAAGCTTGGTGAGTCATCATCGCTGCTTTAGGGGCACCCGTAGTACCTGAGGTATATAAAAACTGCGCAAGGTCATCCGCATTCACTACAACCTGTGGCTCTGTACTAAGCGCATCACTCTGCGCCACCTGCAAAATATCTAAGGCTGCACCACTACTGCTGTGAAAATACCCTTGCACCTGCAAATCAATGCCTTGCGTAGCTGATTCAGCTGTTGCCGTCAGACTGACATCACTGATCAACCCTCGTGCACCAGATTGCCCAATGATATAGCGCAACTCATCTTCATTAAGACTAAAATTAGCTGGCACATGCACTAAACCCGCACGCACAGTCGCCAACCAAGTTAAAACATAAGCGTCTGAATTTTTGCCATAGGCGACAACACGATCTCCCTGTCTCAACCCCCGCTGTAATAACCGATGAGCCACTTTATTAACCGCCAGCTCTAGCTCCGTATAGGTCCACTGACGATCTTCAAATTTTAATGCTATAGACGAAGCATTTTTTCGTGCGCTACGACTTAGCGCTGCACCGATAGTATTCGCTTGAGGAGCATTGCTTAGCATACTGATACCCGTCCCTTAAGAATCACAGCTCAAGAACCTTGTTGAGATGCTACAGCCAGCGAAGGAGGCCAACTTAATGACTAAAACGGCCAAAACATACGCCAACTTGAAAGATTCATCTGCTCTTGGCTTAAACTTATTATTTTTGTTTTATATCGCAACTTCCCTAATCATCAGGTTAATCTACTGATGATTATAGGAAAACTGCAAAGTCTCATAATCCATACTAAGCCGATTAAAAATAAATTCTTGTCGTTTTATGCCAAAATTTTAACATTTTCGGCCAACTTAATTATGACTCATTAGACAGGTTAAACATGCATACAGCTTCCACTACTGTCCCTATGCACTTCATCCACAGTCTATTTCAAGGCATTCCTGCGACAACCACGCAACGGAAACATTTTTTAGCGCAGGCCAATATTCCATCATTTTTATTAGATGCCCCTCATGGCAGAGTAACAGCTGAGCAGTTTGCTCAGCTGTATCGCTTATTAGCCAGTGAGTACGATGATGAAACACCTGGATTTTTTAGCCGCCCTTTACGCGGTGGTACTTTAAAATTCCTATGCCTTAGCTTACTTGATGCGCCCAACTTACAAGTTGCCTTACACCGTTTCAGCCAGTATTTCCGCTTACTTCTAGATGATGTTGGCTACCAAATGGTAATCAACGATAACGAAGCTATCATGTGCTTTCTTGAAAGAGCTCCTTTGCCCAGCAACCGCATCCTCGCTCATGAGCTAATGTTGAAGTTAGTACACGGTATCGCCTCTTGGCTCACTACAGAAAAAATCCCACCAAGAAAAATCAGCTGTGCCTACCCACAACCGCAACACAGTCATGAGTACCTCTACCTCTATCCCTGCGAGGTGGTATTTGAACAACCTTGTACCGCCATTCACTTTGATCGCAAACTGCTCAAAAAACCGATTCGACAAACTAAACAAAACCTTGGTGATTTTTTACGAAAAGCCCCCGCTGACTGGATTTATGTTTCTTTTGGAGAACGGTTATTAGCTCACCGAGTGCGAGATTACTTAAGTGACCTAGATCGAATCGGGGCTGTAACGCAACAAGTCGCTGAAGCTTTTCATATGTCAGTAAGGACCTTATCACGACACTTAGCTACAGAAGGAACAAGCTTTCAAGCCATTAAAGATGAGGTGCGCCGCGATTTTGCAATTCAACAACTGACTGGCAGCTCGGTATTATTAAGTGTATTAGCAGGTCAATTAGGCTTTGAGGACTTAGCTAGCTTTAATCGCGCATTTCGCAAATGGACAGGCAGCACACCGGGTAGTTACCGCCGTGGCTTGCAACGCCCCCTTTCTAAAATCTAACTATATTAGTTTTGTGCAGAATACGGCATAGTGTTGGTGAGCATTCACTCAACTCTTAATGAGGGCATAAAGATGATCAATTACGTGACTTTAGGTGTCAGGGATATCGCCGCCGCAAAACGTTTTTACTGCGATCTTTTAGCAGAAATAGGCGCCAAACTTTTAATTGATGGTCAGCGCATTGTTTTTATTGGTAAAAGCATGACCGACCCCATGCTCGCTATTTGCGTACCCTTCAATCAAGAGCCAGCCACACCAGGCAATGGCAATATGGTAGCTTTCTCCCCTGGTAGTACAGCAGCTGTTGATGCTTTATACAAAAAAGCCCTTGCACTAGGTGCCCGCTGTGAAGGCAAACCTGGAGAGCGTATGCCCGGCATTTTTTATGGTGCATATGTGCGCGATGCTGATGGTAACAAACTGTGTTTTAACCACTTTCTAAAACACTTTTAACCACACAAATCAATAGCAACTTCAATCAGCAATCAGTCTATTGTGATTTCCCTAAAGAGTATCAGTTTATCGATTCACATCAGCAAGAGGGTGTCTGCCATATGATGCTGGAGCGTGCCAGTCACGAAACCACTTATACCACCGGTATTGTGCGCTATACACAGGTACTAGTTGCAGCATGAATACCCTGTTTAATTCACACACCCCTGCAGCGAAGTATATTATTCCAAGGTTTGCTTTCTAATGAGTTAGGTTAGCATGCTGCAGGTAGCTTGCTCAGCAACTCTAGGTACAGTCAGCACACACCGTTACCTTGCACTTGTTCGACCACGCCCTTGCCTTACGCACCACATGTTATAGTCTAAACTAAACAACTATACTTCACTTATTATGAGTCGTATCAACGTTGCGTCTGCCGTAACAGTATCAAATCCGTAACCCTACGCATCACCCAATGATACAGCTCCTTTAATTTTAGGTGCACGCCTTGTACAGAGATTTAGATTTTGATGATGACGAGCTCATCGATGAATTACGTGACCTCGGTTACAACATTGATGACTATTCCCTCACTGACCCAGAGTTTAGAGACCTTGATTTTGAGGGTTATATTAGTGATGGTGCAGATATCATTTTAGATGTTCCTTATGTGCCCACTGATGAAAAAATCGTCAATGCGATGCTCGACCTAGCTGAAGTAACCAGTGAAGATGTGCTCTATGATCTGGGCTGTGGCGATGGTCGCATCGTAGTAGCTGCTGCTCTAGAGCGTAACACCCGAGGTGTAGGCATTGATGTCGATCCCATGCGTATCACTGAAGCCATTGAGTATGCCGCCCATACCGGTGTCGAGTACCTGGCCACCTTCATGGAAGGTGACTTAATGGAAGCCGACTTTAGTGATGCCACCGTGGTAACTCTATATTTGCTCGATCTCGTCAATATCCAACTGCGCCCACGCTTATTAGACGAGTTACGCCCAGGTACCCGCGTTGTCTCGCATGCTTTTGACATGGGCGACTGGAAGCCTGAGCAGCGTCAAAGCTGCGGCAGTATCAATATCTACAAATGGATTATACCCGCCAAAGTTGCCGGTACTTGGGAGTGGACGACCAACGATAACGACACTTACCGCGTTGAACTGAAGCAAAAATACCAACAACTATCCGGTAAAGCATGGATTAATGGTACAGAGGCCGTGCTCAAAACTGCCTTAATCAAAGGTGACCTCATTGAGTTAGTCGTAAGTCAACACAACAACACCCGCGCAGAAGGTTTTATTATGCGCAGTGTAGGCCATGAACTGATCGCTGTAGAAGGTGAGCGCCAAGCCACTCCCGCAGTACGCATCATGAAACCTTAACCAGCCTGCTCAAGCCCGACCTCAGCAATCAGGCTTGAGTAGCAACATTTCCTCCACGATTTTTGATCCGCACTACCCATATCCAGAACTACGTGCGCGGCGTTAATATATGCGTCCAGTCATCTGAATCGAGAAAGCCTAAGATACGATGCTGACTTGGGCTTTCCACATTTAAAAAGACTGCAGCACCATAGTTATAATCTACCTCCGCTTGCTGGAGGTTTTCATTTATCTCATCCAAGCAACTGCTATGGGTGACCAAGACCAAGTTGCGGCCTGGTGTTTTTTTTGCCACAGCATGTTGCATAAAATCATCTTCACACTGGTACAAGAAGTCTTGGTAAGCCACAGGTTTAGCAAACAACAGTGCGCTAGTTTGAGCTGTTCGCGTTAAAGGACTGCTGTACATATCAGTCTTATGTAAGCCTAGTTTGCTGAAGGACTCACGCATCTCTAAACCCACAGCGGTTGCACGCTCAGTAATACCAGCATCCTCACCATCCAAACAGGCCGCATCCACCCTACTACAGCGCTCAAGGTGACGGACAAAAACAATCAAGTCTCCCTCTTCCCACTCTTGCAACATTTTCCCAGTCAAAGTAAAAGGACTTTTTGATAAATCTTCTGGTGCCGGCTCCTCCCATATATGCTGAGCAGAAAGAGCTAACACTGCTGTCGCAACCACTAGAGTTAAGACTTTTTTGTTGATTTTAATACGCGCTAATAAAGATGCTGTGACAGACATTACGGATGCTCTGAAAATTCATAGGTACAAGTCCGATAAACATTCGTTTGAATAGTTCCCTTACCTATATTTTGACTACAACCAATAAGACAGAAGGCAGCAAGGAACTTTAATCAAATTTTCCTCACTAACCCATACCCATATAGCTGTTGAGTCATAGGAGTCATGATGCGGAACTTGGTAAAAAACTCTCCCACTGCCACTGTTATAGGACTTACCCTGTTCATGCTAACTGGTAACGCTTTAGCAGATAAACCTCAATGGGCAGAAGGTCACAAGGAACATAGAAAATACACGTCACAACAAGAAAAGCACGACAAAAAACTCGAAAAAGCATACAAGAAAAATCACAACAAACATGCACATAAAAAACATGATAAACATGACTCTAGTGATTACAGCTATCACTTCCCCCTGAAAGATCGCCAACTTATCTACAGCTATTTTGGTAAGCAACAACACTTAGGCAAATGCCCTCCTGGATTAGCTAAGAAAAACAACGGTTGTTTGCCACCAGGCCAATATAAAAAATGGCAAAAAGGCAAACCTTTATCGAGGCAAGTACGTTATTATGAGCTTCCTCGCGAGCTACGTTACCAACTGTCCCGCCTCGATGATGGGTATCGCTATGTACGTGTAGATAACGATATATTATTGATCAATCTCGCCACTCACATTGTTGTGGATGCCATTGAAAACATCTTGCGCTAAG
Source organism: Denitrificimonas halotolerans (assembly GCF_034259425.1). Lineage (NCBI taxonomy): Bacteria > Pseudomonadati > Pseudomonadota > Gammaproteobacteria > Pseudomonadales > Pseudomonadaceae > Denitrificimonas > Denitrificimonas halotolerans. The sequence goes on along the minus strand of NZ_JAXIVU010000006.1, from coordinate 15,292 downwards.
CTAACATTCAACTCACCACTTACTTTTAGTGCTCAACCCCAGCACTAAAAATTCAGCACAGTTTGTTTGTCATCATATTGTCATTTTTAAAGGTTGTAATATGCATGACATATTTCATAAGGATGCACTCATGACAAGTAAAACTGTGCTCATTGTTGACGATGAAGCCCCAATACGAGAAATGCTTGCAGTAGCATTAGAAATGGCTGGCTACGACTGTTTAGAAGCAGAAAATGCTAAAAATGCACATGCGCTCGTAATTGATCATCAACCTGACATCATTTTACTCGACTGGATGATGCCTGAAGTTAGCGGATTGGAACTGGCTCGACGCCTCAAACGTGAAACGCTAAGCGCAGAAATCCCAATCATTATGCTTACTGCGCGCGGCGAGGAAGATAATAAAATTCAAGGATTGGAAGCTGGCGCTGATGATTACATCACTAAACCTTTTTCACCCCGTGAATTAGTGGCACGCATTAAAGCAGTTCTGCGTCGTACAGCGGTGGCAGGTAATGATGACAGCATTGAAGTCGAAGGCTTATGTTTAGATCCAAGCAGCCAACGCGTCACATCCAATGGCACCCCTTTGGATATCGGACCCACGGAGTTTCGATTACTACAGTTTTTTATGACCCACCCTGAACGGGCCTATACACGTGGTCAACTGCTTGACCAAGTTTGGGGCGGAAATGTCTATGTTGAAGAGCGCACTGTCGATGTACACATTCGCCGCTTACGTCTCACACTAGGAGAAGCGCACCGTCACCTAGTACAAACGGTACGTGGTACGGGCTACCGATTTTCTACCAAGGTTTAAGCTCAATGTTCTGTCGTTCTTTATGAAGCGATTACTGCAAACAGAGGTAATACGCCTCATCACTTTCACCTTGCTAGGCGCTCTAATTGGTGCCTTTTGGGGCCAACCTGCGCTCGGCGCTGCTGCCGTACTGCTTATCATATTGGCCTCACATATTAGACAGTTATTACGCTTAGCACACTGGTTAAAAAACCCTGAGCAAACACCTCCAGAAGCACGCAAACTCTGGGGGGAAATTTTTGATGGGATTTACCACTATCAACGCCGTCAAAAAACTGCAAAGCAGCAATTATCACAGCTTCTTGAGCGCATTCAGGACTCAAGCCAAGCTCTACGCGATGGCATTGTGATGATTGATCACAACGGTGATCTCGAATGGTGGAATCATGCCGCTGAACATATATTAGGGTTATCACCTACCAGTGATCGCGGACAGCCCATTACCTACCTAATACGCAACCCTAAGTTCATTGATTACTATGAACAACAAAATTACCTTGACCCACTCATCATGTCCTCACACATTAGCGAAGAGCGCATGCTGGAGTACCACATAACTTTATTTGGTAAAAACGAACGCTTACTGCTAGTACGGGACTGCACAAAAATGCAACGCCTCGAGCGGATGCGCCAAGACTTCGTCGCTAATGTGTCCCACGAGCTACGCACTCCACTCACAGTACTGGCCGGTTATTTAGAAACATTCAGTGATTATGCCGATGAGCTGCCACCACGCTGGCAACGGGGACTAGCATTGATGAGCCAACAATCTGCACGCATGGAGCACTTAGTGACAGAGCTGTTGACCCTCTCACGCCTAGAAACTAGCGAATTTAAAGCCGAAGCCACCCCCATCGACATGGGGCCTTTACTAGCAACCATTCGGACTGATGCTTTAGCTTTATCAGGTCATAAACACAATATCGTGCTCAATGTGGATGAGCAACTACAATTGCGCGGCAGCATCAATGAGCTTCGTAGTGCATTTTCCAACCTCGTTTTTAATGCTGTGAAATACACACCAGATGGCAGCACCATCACGCTTAGCTGGCAACTGGACAACCAAGGTGCTCAACTCTCCGTACAAGACAACGGCCCTGGCATCGACAATAAACACCTCAGATTCCTGACCCAACGTTTTTATCGTGTGGATGACAGTCGTTCAAGTCAAACCGGTGGTACAGGCTTAGGCTTAGCCATCGTGAAGCATGTGATGTTACGACACCAAGGCCATTTAGACATCAGCAGCTGTATTGGACAAGGCAGTTGCTTCACTTGCCACTTTCCAGCATCACTTATTTATACCCCTGACTTTATTTAAAACACCCTCTACCTGTTTTAAGATCAAGGCAATATAAAACAACAGTAACAAGACCCACAAAAAATGCCGCTTAAGAAAGGTCTTGAGCGGCATTTTTTAAGCTTTTTATTTTTTATCCTATCACCTACTCTTGCACTTTAGCCTTAGACTTACGTATAGCTAAAGCAGCCTCAACTTCCTCTAATTCGGCATAGCGCACATCTTGCCCCTCCACTAAATAGATCACATACTCTGCGATGTTACTGGCATGATCACCAACCCGTTCCAACGAACGCAGAACCCACATAATACTCATGACTTGAGAGATCGCTCGTGGATCTTCCATCATAAAAGTGATCAAGGCACGGGTTGCTGAACGGTATTCTAGGTCAACATTTTCATCTTCTCGCAACACTTCTAAAGCTTTAGCACTGTCAAAACGAGCAAAAGCATTGAGCGCATCTTGCACCATCTGACGCACATGCTGCCCTAAATGACGCACCTCAATATAGCCACGCGGTGAGGTACCTTCTTCAGCGAGCTTTAGCGTTGCACGTGCCACTTTGCTAGCTTCATCACCAATACGTTCCAAATCCGCCGTTGCACGAATGACCGCTAAAACCAAGCGTAAATCTGAAGCTGCTGGTTGGCGGCGAGCTAAAATCTGTGTGCAAAACTCATCAATTTCTAATTGTAAAAGATTCACTTGCTGATCTTTAGTCCGCACTTCGCTAGCTAATTGAGTATCACCATCCAGTAAGGACTGCACAGCATCTCTCACTTGCTGTTCAACCATACCGCCCATTTCTAACAATTGACTGCGAATTTCTTCTAATTCATCATTAAATTTTTGTGAAATATGCGTGCTATGGCTTTCTGGATTAATTTTCATAGAACCTGCCCATCTCTGGTTATGTAAGAACGGGGCTTGCCCGCAGTTATTCATGTCCACAGCAATGGTTACTGCTGCCTGTTGATTGGTATGTGAGCCGGCTAAGAAGTTTGCTCTGTCAGATTTTGACAAACGGCAACCTCTGCACGTCGTCCTTTTAAAGCTGGAACCTGTGCATATATTGCCTCACCAAAGGCTGCTTTAAAGGGACGCCGGCGCCCAACCCAGCCCCCTTGCTCAATGACTACCCATAACGGCCAGTGATGTAGTCTTCAGTTTGTTTATTGCTTGGGTTAGTAAATAGCTGATCTGTACTATCAAATTCCAATAATTGGCCTAAATACATAAAGGCTGTGTAATCTGATACGCGAGCAGCTTGTTGCATATTGTGCGTTACAATGACAATGGTAAACCGGTCTTTCAGATCGTTAATCAGTTCTTCAATTTTTAAGGTCGAAATAGGATCTAGCGCCGAAGCAGGCTCATCTAGTAACAAGACTTCAGGCTTAACCGCAATGGTTCGAGCAATCACCAATCGCTGTTGCTGACCTCCAGACATACCTAGTGCTGACTCATGCAACCGGTCCTTAGTTTCATCCCATAAAGCAGCCGAGCGCAGTGCCCACTCTACCGTTTCATCCAAAAGACGCTTATTATTAATACCTTGAATACGCAATCCATAGGCTACATTTTCATATATGGACTTTGGAAAGGGATTAGGCTTTTGGAAGACCATACCGACTCGACGACGTAGATCAGCAACGTCTACACCTTTCTGATAAATATCATGCCCGTCGATAGTCACCTGACCTTCAATCCGCACACCATCAACCAAATCATTCATGCGATTAAAAGACCGCAACAAGGTGGACTTACCGCAACCAGAAGGTCCAATAAATGCCGTAATCCGCTTTTTAGGGATCTGCATGGTAATTCCCTTCAGCGCCTCAGTCGTACCGTAGTACAGATGCATATCTTTTACATCAATACAGGGGGTTTCATCGGCCAAACTCAATTGCTGCCCGGCACGGCCAAGCGTATTGAGTCGCATCGCTGGTGTTGCTGTTGTTGAAGTCATGATGGTTGCCTTTTAATCAATCTTTAAAATCTAAATGCTGTACTTATAAATGCATTCTACTGACGTGTCCCCTAAGGCATCGTCTCAAAGCATACTGCTCTGATCGCTCAAAGAAGGTTTACATATCCAGTGCTCGGTACTTCTCGCGTAATCGGTTACGGATTGCAATAGCTGTTAAGTTCAAAACAGCAATCACCACCACCAACATGAGTGCAGTGGCATATACCAGCGGTCGCGCAGCTTCAACATTCGGGCTTTGGAAGCCCACATCATAAATATGGAAACCTAGATGCATGAATTTGCGCTCCAAGTGCAAAAATGGCGCATTCACATCCAATGGTAAATTCGGCGCCAACTTCACCACCCCGACAAGCATTAAAGGTGCCACTTCACCAGCTGCCCGAGCTACCGCTAAAATCACCCCTGTCATCATGGCTGGACTAGCCATTGGAATCACCACGCGCATCAGGGTTTCAAACTTAGTTGCACCTAACGCCAACGAGCCTTCACGCACTGAACGTGGAATCCGAGACAATCCTTCTTCCGTAGCAACAATCACTACCGGCAACGTTAACAGGGCCAAAGTTAAAGATGCCCAGAGTAAGCCTGGTGTACCAAAGGTTGGCGACGGTAAAGCCGGTGCAAAAAACAACTCATCCAAATTACCACCAATAAAATACACAAAGAAACCTAGCCCAAAGACTCCATAAACAATAGATGGCACACCGGCCAAATTATTAACGGCAATACGAATTGTGCGCGTTATAAAACCCTGATTGGCGTATTCTCGTAGGTATACCGCTGCTACCACACCAAAAGGTGTCACGATCAACGACATAATCATTACCATTAAAACCGTACCGAAAATCGCAGGAAAAATACCACCTTCAGTGTTGGCCTCGCGCGGATCATCAGACACAAACTCAAGCAACTTCATCACGTAGTGCTGAACTTTCTCCCATAGGCTTTGCGAGTTTGGCTGATACAATCGCACAATCTCACTGAAGTTGATCTCTTTTTGCTGACCATCGGCAGTCACTACCAACAAAGAATCACGCTTAAATGGAGTGTACAGATCCATCAACTCTTTTTCTAAACTGGCATACTGTGCCTGCAACGCTGACTTTTCTGCCTGCAAGTGCGCTAGATTTTCCGCTGTATCTAAGCCTTTCAACTCTAAAGCGCGCTCCTTTAAACGCAACTTTTCTAGTTGATAATTAATAGCGCCTATAGCTCCCCCTTCTAGGTCTTGAATGGTCTTATAGATTTGGGTGGCACGCACGGTACGCTGTTTCACCTCTTGCCATAGATCGTTATCTGCTGGAGTTTGTTCAGCAATTAATTCACCATTTTCTTTTACGCCAACAATAAAGCCATAAAAGTTACCCCACTCGCGGCGCTCGATGGTCACGGCATTTTCTGGATAGGTTAAATTACTGAGTTGACGTTCCAACACCCAACGAAAATCTGATCCATATAACTCACGATTCCCCACCTTAATCAACTGACGATCAAGAATTTCTACGTCCTCTGGCACTGCTATACCCGAGTTACGAATCTGCTCCGCGGTGACCTGCTCACGTTGTACGCGTTCACCGAGTACCGACATTTGCGCGCCAGAATGATCAGTAAACTGATACTCCTGCAAGCTAGCTGGCCAAAAATGCACCAAACCACGGGTGGCTACCACACCCAACAAACCCAACACCAATACCACACTGATTGCCACAGCACCGGCGTTGAGCCACACCCATGGGCTTCCTGTTGCAAACCATTTTCTGAGTGAAACTTGCATATCCTAAGCTCCTAAAATCTGTACCAATGCCGATTAAAGCGTGCTGTATTTCTTACGTAATCGCTGTCGCACCAAGTCCGCCAAGGTGTTAACCACGAAGGTAAATAAGAACAGCACCAAGGCTGCAAGGAATAAAATACGGTAGTGGCTGCTGCCCAACGCTGACTCCCCCATTTCTACGGCGATGTTGGCCGCAAGGGTACGCATTCCTTCAAAAATATTGGCATTCATAATAGGCGTGTTACCAGTGGCCATTAATACAATCATGGTTTCCCCAACAGCACGCCCCATACCGATCATCACTGCAGAAAAAATACCTGGGCTAGCAGTAGGTAGCACCACTTTCACTAAGGTCTGCCAAGGCGTTGCACCTAAAGCTAAAGAACCATGGCTGAGCGACTTAGGCACACCAAATAAAGCATCCTCAGCAATAGAGTAAATAGTCGGAATGACCGCAAAGCCCATGGCAAACCCCACTACCATGGCATTACGTTGGTCAAAACTGATGCCTAAATCATTACTCAACCAATTACGCATATCCCCTTTAAAGAACAGCAATTCCATAGGCTGACTTAAAGTAAACGATAACCATGCCAAGAAAATTACTAAAGGAATCAACAGCACTACATGCCAGCCGTCAGGCACACAATAGCGAAGCTGAGCCGGCAACTGCGCCCACAAAAAACCAAATGTTATAATCCCTAGCGGGAGGATCACTAGCACGGCAAAGACCCCTGGCAAATGACTCTCCATAAAAGGGGCAAGGAATAAACCAGCAAAGAAGCCTAGGATTACTGTCGGTAAAGCTTCCATCAGCTCAATCACTGGCTTGATTTTGGTCCGTACTGCTGGCGCCATAAAGTAAGCGGTGTACATCGCACCACAAATTGCCAAAGGTACCGAGAGCAACATGGCATAAAAAGCGGCTTTTAACGTACCAAAAGCCAAAGGTGTTAAGCTGAATTTAGGTTCAAACTCATTGGATGCCGAAGACGACTGCCAAGTATATTGCGGTTCACTATAGCCTTCATACCACACCCTCCCCCAAAGTGATTTAAGTGAAGTTTCTGGGTGCGGATTGTCAATGGCATACCGCTGAAATACACCCTGTGCATCTTGTATCAACAACATAGACGCGCGTGGCGCTAAAGCAGCCAGCAACGGTTCCCCTTGTAATAAAGGGGCATCAATGGCTGTTTTTTCTGCCGTGGTATTAAAAATACCTACACGACCTGTGCTATCAATAGCAACAAACCCCTTACGCCGCTGTTCTGCCTCCAAGATTTTAATCGGTGCATCGCCGAGTTTTAAGGTCCGAATCTTAGTCAGATGCTGCTGATTGTGCTCATCACGTACCATAAAATACTGCGTGATCTGGCCTTGTGAATCCCCGACCAATAAAGACTGCTGCGCCAACTGGAAGACCATTTGTGTCACTTCTTGTCCGGGCTCAACTAGGGTCAAGGTGTGCATCAGCTCTATATTATTCAGGTTACGGCTGTTATATACATCTAAACGACCGTTATTGCGCAAAGCAAAGGTGTAATGGTGATCTGGTGCAATAAGTAAACGCGTATAGGCCGTAGCGCTTGGAAAATCCACAGTATCAAGGCTTTCTTGCACCTGCCCCGTAATAAAGTTGGTCCGCTGTCGTAGCAGAGTCATCACTACCTGCCCCTCACCAACTAAACCAGCTAGCAACTTACCCTCAGGTGAGTTCTGTTCTGCAATGTAATTGATGGAACGGCCCTGAGGATCCAATGTTAGCGCTTTACCATTAAACAACTGAGTGACACGGGGTTCTACACCCAGGCGCTCTCCCTGTTCGTTAAACTTAACTTTAAAAGTTGTGCCAACTGCAATAGCTGTACCGTTGCTCAACCCTAATAATAATGTATCGTCACCTGGGGTTTTAACTTTCACACTACTGATCTGTGCATCATCTAGCGGCAATTGCTGCTGTGATAAAGGTGCACCATTTTTTGCATGAATAAAGTGCAACTGACCCGATTCAGTCAGCAATGCAACTATTTCATTTTGCTCCTCAGTAAACATCGTCAAAATGGTGCTCGAACGTGCCGACTCAGGCAGCTCAAAACTGCTTTCCTGCTCTATACTTGCGCTTTTAAACAGCGGCATAACCTCATACATGAGGTAAAAGAAAATCAGTGTAATGGCAACAATTACACTCCACCCCCCCACCGCAATAGCGCGACGAGCAAAAGCATCTTTGAACGCACGAAACTTTCGACGGTTACGAATGCGAGAGCTATTCAGTTCCTGCTCTAATAGCGACGATACATCCTGCATGGTTAGACCCTTGGAATTTAACGTGTGCCCACTTTAAGTCTTTTGTGTGACAGAAAAATGACAAAAAGAAAAAGGGGCCGAAGCCCCTTCTGTATTACACTATCGCTGCCGATTGAGCACTTAAAGTTCCAATTCTTTATATAAACGCTCAACCACCGCCGCAGGTAAAGGTACATAACCATCACGGTTCACGACTTCCTGCCCTTGTTTCGACAGCATCAACTTGACGAACTCACGATCTAACGGTGCTAAAGCTTGATTAGGACGCTTATTTACATACACATACAAATAACGAGACAACGGGAAATCACCACTTGCAGCCTGCTCTGGAGTCGCATCAATGTAAGCCTCCCCCTCTTTCGCAGCCAAAGGTACTGCACGCACAGATGAAGTGCGGTAACCGATACCTGAGTAACCGATAGCATTCAATGATGATGACACTGACTGCACCACTGATGCAGAACCTGGCTGCTCATTTACACTGTTTTTAAAGTCACCTTTACACAGTGCATTGTCTTTAAAGTAGCCATAGGTGCCTGAAACTGAGTTACGCCCATACAACTGAATGGGACGTTCTGCCCAAGCATCAGTTAAACCTAAATCGCCCCAGCGGGTCACATCTTCACCTGTACCACAACGACGGGTTGAGGAAAAAATAGCATCCACCTGCTCGATAGTTAGACCTTTAATAGGGTTATCTTTGTGCACATATACTGCCAAGGCGTCAATCGCCACAGGAACCGGTGTCGGGCGATAACCATGACGCGCTTCAAAGGCTTGGATTTCGCTATCTTTCATCATCCGTGACATTGGCCCCATATTCGCAGTACCCTCTGCTAAGGCTGGTGGCGCAGTTGAAGAACCCGCAGCCTGAATCTGCACATTGACATTTGGATAATTCTTTTTAAATTCTTGTGACCATAATGTCATCAAGTTCGCCAGCGTATCCGAGCCGATGCTGGTGAGGTTGCCTGAGATACCACTGGCCCGCTCATAGTTTGGCAAATTCGCATCCACTGCTGCTGTAGCAGAAAACGTTGAGAATGCCGTGCAAAGACTTAACGATGCAACCAGGGCTTTCATTTTCGAGGTCATACCTTTACTCCGATTTATTCATCAAGCAGATCTGATGTTTTTACATCAGCACGGAAGCCTGCGCCATCCGATGTCATGCATAGTAAAGACTAAACATGACAGTTTGATGAATATAGATAAAGGTTTAAATAGCAAGACCCGCTCCAAGCACTCACCTTCCCTCATCTGTTGCAATGACTGCTTGATTGTTTCTAAACTCAAGAATAGAAACAGTCGCACCTTCAATACAAGCTTCCGGCTTAATGCTGTCGATATTTTGGATACTCCAAAACGTACCATTAGCGAAAACCGAAACAGTCCCTTGCTGGCTGATATGCAAACGCCCTTCAGTGGCCGAAAAGGTGTACATTAATTCAGGCTCTGCATTGCGTGTAGTGGTGTAACGTCGGCGTAACGCAAACATCAGCGCACCTCCACTAACCACCGCCAGCAAAGCTTGCAACCCTATATTCAGATCAGTCACAAAAAAAGTTAGCCCGCCTACTAAAATAGCTCCTATACCGAACCATAAAATGACAAAAGTACCAACAAACAACTCAGCTATAATCAACCCAATACCTAAGCTGACCAACACCCACCAGATTAAAGATTGTTCCACCATCCTGCTCTCCTTGCTCGACTGAATAATACACTCAGCCGATGCCTTTAACCTATGCGTCTTTATCTTTTTGAGCTTGCCCTACCATATCTTTAAGCAACGTTAAGCTGCCAATTAAGTGAGCTGCCTCATAAGGTACAACAATTTTATTCTGACTATCACTGGCAGCAATTCCCTCCCAAGCTGCTATCCGCTCTTTAGCCAAAATAAACTCCCCTGTTTGTGGGTTTTCACGCAAACCTTCAGTGATCAACTCCAAAGCTTGCTTTTGACCTGAAGCTAACAAGATTTCTTCTTGCTGGGCCGCTTCAGCCAAGAGTACAGCCTCTTTTTTCTTTGCTTCAGCCATACGCTCCATTGCCTCAGCCTGCATAAAGGCTTGTGCTCGATCACCTTCTGCTTTATAGATTGTCGCGTTCTTATCTGCCTCAGCTTTAGTCTCAATTGCTCGACGCTCCCGAGTTGCTTGCAATTGCAGCTCCATAGCCTGCTGCACATTCGCTGAAACAGAAATATCACTGATTTCAACCCGCGTCACTTTAGCTCCCCAACCTCCCGAAGCCGCATCTAAAGCACTGAGCAAGGCTTGGTTCATTTCATCACGACTGGACAATGTACTATCGAGTTCCATTTTCCCAATTTCTGAGCGCAAAGTAGTTTGTGCCAATTGAGAGATTGACGTATGCAGATCTTTAATTTCATAGGTGGCCTTTTCGGCATCATTCACACGCAAAAAAACCACACCATCGATAGTAATTTGCACGTTATCCGAAGTGATCACCTGTTGCGAGGGAATATCAATCAATTGCTCTTGGGTGTTATAGCGTGCTCTCACCTGATCAACAAAAGGAACGAGGATATTAAGTCCACCACTGAGTACACGATGAAACCGACCAAGACGCTCAATGACTTGGACCTCTGCTTGCGGCACGATACAAATTGTTTTCACCAAAGTGACGACGATTAAAACCGCTATAATACCTGTAATAATTAACGTGCTTTCCATAATGCATTCTTCCTATAGTAGATATGTATGAAACAATTCGGCACAGCAACTACACACCACTCAAAGCATGTACTACAGCCTTTACAACCGCACCCTTCAGGGCTGGTGTCATCCCCCCTAACCTTAAGACTAGGTTTTATCACCTTGAGCTAGAGATTAGACAGTGTGCCACAACCGCGATCACTTAGGGGCCTTCAGGTTTTTAGCTGCCATTTTTATCATCCCGAAAAACCCCAATAAAATTATCAATGCAAACAATCTTCTATTCTTTTATTTTTCCCTGATTTTAACCAGTTAATCTAGAGATTTAAGCACTTTTAAAAGCAGTTAAAAATTAGCTGATTAAAGGTGATGACTAATGAATTTTTTTCTATATAATCGCGCGCTTTGCTTAATTTAAACCACGCTCAATCTATCAGCCTGAGCATGGTGTGAGGCCTGTGATGCTAAAAACGCCCTATTACTTAATCGACAAAAACCTACTGCTTAAGAACATGGAAAAAATCGCCTATGTTCGTCAGCACTCAGGAGCTAAAGCCCTGCTGGCTTTAAAATGTTTTGCCACTTGGTCAGTGTTTGACCTGATGGAGCAATACATGGATGGCACCACCTCGTCGTCTTTGTTTGAAGTGAAACTGGGCCGTGAAAAATTTTCCGGTGAAACCCATGCTTATAGCGTGGCCTATGCTGATGATGAAATTGCTGAGGTTTTAGCCAACAGCGATAAAATTATTTTCAACTCCATCAGTCAACTGCAGCGTTTTGATCAAATATCCCGCAATCATGTACGTGGCCTCCGAATCAATCCAGGGGTGAGCACCTCTGAATTCATTCTGGCTGATCCTGCCCGCCCATTCAGCCGTCTTGGTGAACAGGACCCCAGCAAAATAGTACAAGTGATCGACCAAATTTCTGGTTTCATGTTCCACAACAACTGTGAAAACACGAGCTTTGAGCGCTTTGATGCAATGCTCTGTGGCATTGAAGCACGTTATGGTGAGCTATTAAGCCAAGTTGAGTGGATAAGCTTAGGTGGTGGTATTCATTTTACCGGTGAAAACTACCCCCTCGATGCTTTCTGCCAACGCCTGAAACACTTCTCTGAGCGCTGGGGCGTGCAAGTATATCTTGAACCAGGTGAAGCAGCGATTACCAAGAGCTGCACCTTAGAAGTGACTGTTTTAGACACCTTGTTCAATGGAAAAAATATAGCCATCGTCGATAGCTCCATTGAAGCGCATTTACTGGATCTACTGATTTATCGTGAAAGTGCCAAACTGCTACCCAATACCGGTGAGCACGAATATATGGTGTGCGGAAAATCTTGTTTAGCCGGTGATATTTTCGGTGAATTCAAATTTGAACAACCCTTACAGATTGGTGACCGTTTATCTTTTCAAGATACTGCGGGCTACACCATGGTTAAGAAAAATTGGTTTAACGGTGTAAAAATGCCTGCAATTGCTGTTAAGCAACTAGACGGCCGTATTGAACTCATTAAGGAGTTTACTTACGGCGACTTTGTGCAAGGGCTCTCCTGAGCCCTTGCTTAAGCTGTATTCAATGTGGAGTTGAATCCTAAATGAAAAAAAACGTTCTGATTATTGGTGCCGGCGGTGTTGCACAAGTTGTAGCGCACAAATGCGCACAACACAATGACATCCTTGGGCAAATCGCATTAGCTTCACGCACCCTTACAAAGTGTGAAGAAATCACCAAAAGTGTCGAAGAAAAAGGCAGTATGAAACGTGCTGGAACCATTCAGTGCTATGCATTGGATGCTTTAGACGTAGCGGCTACAGCTGCTTTGATTCGTGAGACGCAATCTCAGATCGTGATTAACGTCGGTTCAGCCTTTTTGAATATGGCCGTACTCAGTGCTTGTATTGAAACCGGTGCGGCTTACCTCGACACAGCAATTCACGAAGATCCAGACAAAATCTGCGAAACACCACCTTGGTACGAAAATTACGAATGGAAACGTAAAACCGTGTGCGCAGAAAACAAGATCACTGCTATTTTAGGCGTAGGTTTTGATCCCGGCGTAGTCAACGCCTATGCCGCACTGGCTCAAGAAGATTATTTCGACAGCATCGACTCCATCGACATTATCGATATTAACGCCGGTCACCACGGCCACTACTTTGCCACCAACTTTGACCCTGAAATCAACTTCCGTGAATTCACCGGTCGTGTATGGTCTTGGCAAAACGCTCAGTGGACGCAGAACAAAATGTTCGAAGTCAAGCGTACCGATAACTTACCGGTAGTCGGTGAGCAAACGAGTTATATGACCGGTCATGATGAAATTCACTCACTGTCAAAAAATCTGAATGTTCCTAACATTCGTTTTTGGATGGGCTTTGGCGAGCACTACATCAATGTATTCAATGTTTTGAACAGCTTAGGCTTACTGTCTGAACAGCCGGTTACAACCGCCGAAGGTTTAGAAGTCATTCCACTGAAAGTAGTGAAAGCCGTTCTACCCAACCCTTCATCTCTAGCACCTAACTACACCGGAAAAACCTGTATTGGTGATCTAGTTAAAGGGCAAAAAGACGGTCAAGAACGCGAAGTATTTATTTACAATGTGGCAGACCACCAAGATGCCTACAACGAAGTAGGCTCCCAAGGTATTTCTTATACAGCAGGAGTACCACCGGTTGCCGCTGCTATTTTAGTTGCTCAAGGCGAGTGGGACGTCGAAAAGATGGTGAACGTTGAAGAGCTACCATCCAAACCATTCTTAAACCTACTTAACCACATGGGTTTACCAACTAACATTCGCGACGAACAAGGCGATCGTCCACTGCATTTCTCTTAGTAATCGCGACTCCTCATTACTCCTCACCACTGTATGGTGAGGAGTTGAGCCACTCACAGTCCCCCTCCTGCAGCATCGCATTTTATTCTTGCACCCTACCCACTCAACACAGCCCCTTACCGCCCCGTATTGACGTACATGTCAACCCTGTAGTACTTATCAAAACTGCGTTTCCCCCTGTTATTTACTCTGTGTAAAAAGACAGAAAAGCACAGAAAACATGACTTAACCACAGCAAAACAACTCTTCGCACTCAATAATAGGCCTTTTAAGCATGCTGAGCGATATCAAAGTATTAGACCTTTCCACCCTACTTCCTGGTCCTTATGCCTCAATGATGCTAGCCGATTTAGGCGCACAAGTATTACGCATTGAAGCACCCGAGCGAGTCGATTTAGTTCGTGAACTGCCACCAAAAATCGGTGACTCATCAGCAGCTCACCAATACCTCAATCGCTCTAAACGCTCCATTGCGCTCGATTTAAAACAAGCGGAAGCAGTACAAATTATTCATCAGTTAGTCGCTGAACATGATGTGTCACTGGAACAGTTTCGCCCTAGTGTAATGCAGCGACTCGGACTCGACTCTGCAATCCTTAAAACCATCAATCCTAAACTTATTTATCAAAATAGCGAAAAGCCTCGTACTTTTAGTGCGGGGATGGATAGCGAGGGCTGCGTAAGCAGCCCCTTAACAGACTGCTAAAGCCTTTGCAGTACAGGTTGTACACTGGAATTATATACAGCATGATAAAGCACACCAAAACATTAAAAGTCCAAGTACGAGACAGGCATGTGGAGTGAACCCCTTTTCTTGGACTCCTAAGCCACGCTTTTTCGTAAGCGCCCTTAAATCAGCACCATTGCAAAACAATTACCGAGTTTAACCCAGCTCTACATTCCATGGCAGCAGGGCTTCGAGCTTTTCTAATGTGTCAGCTTCGCCAATGTGGTCAAGGATATGCTTGATGTAGCCTTGTGGATCGATGCTATTTGCTTTAGCGGTTTCTATCAGTGAGTAACAAACAGCGCTGGCTTCTGCGCCTTTACGAGTGTCGGCAAATAACCAGTTTTTACGGCCAATAGCGAAGGGTCGGATGGCATTTTCGGCCAAGGCGTTGCTGATCTTAAGATCGCCGCGCTCACAATAGCCCACCAGGTATTGCCACTGGTTTAAGGTGTAGTCGATGGCTGTTCTCAGAGCGCCGCCTTTCATGATTTTTGCAGCGTTTTTCTCAAGCCACAGCTTAAATTCATTCAGCACTGGCACGCTGATTTCTTGTCGCGCCTTTAAACGCTCGTCGTCGGTTTTATCGGCAATACTGCTCTCTACGCGATAGAGTTTGCGGATATAGCCCAACGCTACATCGGTTTTACTCACTGTGCCTTTCTTGGCTTTAGCTTTAGAATCAGCGCTTTTATCGGCCTCAACAAATTTACGTCGTGCGTGGTCCCAGCAGCCAATGCGCGTAATCGAGTTGGCTGTGCAGACCGCGCTATAGCCAGAATAGCCATCGGCTTGCAGCACGCCTTCAAAATCATCTAGCAGGCGCACAGCCACACTGCCTGCACGT